>CALZMC010000103.1 GCA_945788455.1 uncultured Clostridia bacterium | reverse complement strand
TAATATCGAGAAGAACGAGGCTGTATTGATTACTGAGAGCCTTTTTTAGACCGTCCTCGCCGTTATTTGCAGTGTCAACCTCAAAGTCGTTAGCCTCAAGATAATCTCGCTCAAGCTGTAAAATATTTTCGTCATCCTCAATTATTAGAATTCTGCTCATTTTGTGCCTCCTTTTTCGGCAAAGAGATGAATATTGACAGCCCTTCGTTGACCGTGCTTGTTGCCCAAATCGAGCCACCGTGAAGCTCAACAATTTGCTTGCAAACCGAAAGACCGAGACCGGAGCCGTCACTAACTCTTGTTCGCGCCTTGTCAGCCCTGTACATAGTTTCAAATATATTCTTAATGCTCTCGTTGTCAACACCGATACCGTTATCTGCTATCTCAATAATAACACTTTTGTCGTATTCGTTAATTGACAGCGTGACCTTGCCCTTAACATCCTCTCGCCTATACTTTAGGCTGTTAGAGATAATGTTGTAAATAACTCTGATACACCTGTCAATATCGAGCGACAGATAAACGTTGTCGCCACAGTTACAGTTATATTCAAAGTCAAAGTCGTATTTTGAAATCCATTCCTTAATTTCGACAGCCCCATCATCAAAGAAATCTCTCGCCTTAATGTCGATAGGATTTAACTCATAAGTGTTCAGCTCAAGCTTCGAGATTGTCAACAGGTCATCAAGTATTTTTTCGGTATTACTGATAGAGCTTATGATAGTGTTTATGTATTTTTTCTGCTTTTCGGGAGTGTTTGCGATACCGTCACGCAGTCCCTCGGCGTAGCCCTTTGCAGATGTCAGAGGAGTGCGAAGGTCGTGGGCAATGCCTGCAATTAAAATTTTTCGCTCCTCCTCGGATTTTCTTTGCTTTTCAAGGGACTCCTTTAGCCTTAATCTCATATGATTAAAGCTTTTTACCGTCTGACCGAGCTCGTTAGTTGAGTCGTATTCAATGTTGTAATCAAGGTTTCCGTTTGCAATTTCGTCAGCACCGTTAGCAATTTTCTTTATCGGCTTAACAATTGTTTTTGATGTGATAAAGGATATAATTGTGATGGCAATAATGAAGATTAACACAATTATTAAAACGATAATTCCCGTTCTGCCTGCAAGCAGATTTGTAAATTGCTTTAGACCGATATGGCTTGTCGTGTCGGTTACGGTATAGTCCTCGTTTGTAACGATAAGTGTATAATTGTCCTTCGTGTTACCTGTATGGCTGACAATAACAAGTCCGTTTTGTCCAAAATAGTTTATACTTTCGCTTTTATTGGTCGGAACAATTTTATTAGCCTGCTCGATTATATCAATGCTCTCGCTTGTGGAATAAAGCATTTTGCCGTTTTTTTCGATATAAATATATGAATTGATGCTTTCAAGGGGCTTAACAAAACCGTTAATCTCCTTTATCTTTTCATTGTCATTCGTTTTGCCTTCAAGTGTGGCATTAATACTGTTGATCGTTTGTGACCATTGAATTTGGTTTAATGTGCTGAAGGTGTTAGTGTTTACTGATGAGAAGTTAAAATATGACGGAAGCTCTATCAAAAACAGCGAAGAAAAGCTGCCGATAATGATAATCGGAACTATTATGGCAACGACTGTTGTTATAATAATTCGAGCATTGATTTTTAAGTTTTTAGAACTTCTCTTTTTCTTCTTTTTGCTCATATTTAGCTGCTTTCTTGATAAAATATTATTTCAAGTCTTTGTTATAACGAAAAATAAGTTATGCATCGGAGAAGGCGACAAATCGCGTTAATACTGAATTTTAACGGATTGTCTAATCCTGCGCGCGTTTATTTTTCGAGCAGATTGTTGTCCTCCAGCATTTTTACAAATTTTTCGATATCTGCTCTTGCTCTATCCTCGTCAACATCGTATTCGTCTGTTATCATTTTTACTGCGTCATCAACGGTAATGTCGTTTGTAAAGCAGTCCCAAAAGAACGAACCGCTCTCGTTTAGCGTAATCATTCCGTTAAATTCAAGTGATGTTTTTCCGACAGGAACAACAATTATTGAGCCTGCTATCTCTCTTTTTGCAAAGCCTGATTTTATTTTCATATCTGTTTTTCCCTAAATATTTTGATAGCTATATTATACCATAAATTATTATATTAGCAATAGAATTGAACTTAAATTGTTGTGAAAGACAGCCGTTTCGGCAAAAATAGGATTTTTTGCACAAAATAAAAATGCTTAAAGCTGTCAAATTTTTCACATTTGCTATTGCAGTGCTACTTGAAATTGGGTATAATATTTACGATAATTTTTAAATTATTATTTTGCATTATTAATTTGTAATTGATTTACAGATGGAAGGAGTAATTCAAATGACTTATTCACATGAAGTTGAAACAATGTGTCCTGTTGCTCAGGGCGTTGCTCATGGTGCTGCTCCAATCCCGGAGGAAGCAAAGTGGGTAAAGGCAAAGGAAATTAAAGATATTTCCGGCTTCACACACGGTATTGGCTGGTGTGCACCTCAGCAGGGTACATGTAAGCTAAGCCTTAACATCAAGGAGGGCGTTATTCAAGAGGCTCTTGTTGAGACAATTGGTTGTTCGGGTATGACACATTCAGCTGCTATGGCTGCTGAAATTCTACCTGGCAGAACTATTCTTGAGGCTCTTAACACAGACCTTGTTTGTGATGCTATCAACACAGCTATGAGAGAGCTATTTTTACAAATCGTTTACGGTCGTTCACAGAGTGCATTCTCTGATGACGGTCTTCCAATCGGTGCAGGTCTTGAGGACTTAGGTAAGGGCCTTCGTTCACAGGTTGGTACAATGTACGGTACTCTATCAAAGGGTCCAAGATACCTTGAGATGACTGACGGTTATGTTACAGGTATCGCTCTTGATGCTGATAACGAGATTATCGGCTACAAGTTCGTAAACTTCGGCAAGATGATGGATTTCATCAAGGCAGGCGATGATGCTAACACAGCATTCGAGAAGGCACAGGGTCAGTATGGCCGTGTTGCTGACGCTGTAAAGATTATCGACCCAAGAAAAGAGTAATAAGGAGGAAAAGAACAATGGCTTTATTTGAATCATACGATAGAAGAGAAAAGCAAATTCTTGCTGTTCTTGAAAAATACGACATTAAGTCAATCGAAGAGTGCAGAGAAATCTGTCAAGCTAAGGGCTTTGATCCTTATACAATCGTTGAAGGTATTCAGCCAATCTGCTTTGAAAATGCAAAGTGGGCTTACACAGTAGGCTGTGCTATCGCACTAAAGAAGGGCGTTAAGACTGCTGCCGAAGCTGCTGCTGCAATCGGCGAGGGTCTTCAGTCATTCTGTATTCCGGGTTCTGTTGCTGATCAGCGTAAGGTTGGTCTCGGTCACGGTAACTTAGGCAAGATGCTTCTTGAGGAGGAGACAGAGTGCTTTGCATTCCTTGCAGGTCACGAGTCATTCGCTGCTGCTGAGGGTGCTATCGGTATTGCTGAAAAGGCAAACAAGGTAAGAAAGCAGCCACTACGTGTTATCCTTAACGGTCTTGGCAAGGATGCTGCTCAGATTATCGCAAGAATTAACGGCTTCACTTATGTTGAAACAGAAATGGATTACTACACAGGCGAGGTTAAGGAAGTATTCCGCAAGGCATATTCAGACGGTCTTCGTTCAAAGGTTAACTGCTACGGCGCTAACGATGTAACAGAGGGCGTTGCTATTATGTGGAAGGAGGGCGTTGACGTTTCTATCACAGGTAACTCAACTAACCCAACCCGTTT
>CALZMC010000102.1 GCA_945788455.1 uncultured Clostridia bacterium | reverse complement strand
AAGAGGAAGAGTATAGTAATGGAGAGAAATACCGTTAGCATAATTCTTAACCTTATCCATTACCTCGCGTGTCCAATGATAATCTCCGCTGTTCGGACCACAGGCAATACGAGTAATTCTGTTATTTCGGTCATAGTCACGAACATAGGTGTTATATCTCTTAAATAGACAACCGTAATATTCGGGATCCATATTTCCGCCACAGCCCCAAGACTCGTTTCCAACGCCGAAATATTTAACCTTCCAAGGCTTATCCTGACCGTTCTTTTTGCGAAGCTCAGCCATAGGAGAAACGCCGTCAAATGTCATATACTCAACCCACTCATTCATTTCCTGAACAGAGCCGGAACCTACATTTCCGTTAATATATGTATCACATCCAAGCTGACGGCAAAGCTCAAAATATTCGTGTGTACCAAAGGAGGTATCTTCTACAACACCGCCCCAATGAGTGTTAATCATCTTTTTTCTGTTTTCCTTTGGACCGATACCGTCCTTCCAATGATATTCGTCCGCAAAGCAGCCGCCCGGCCAACGAAGAACAGGAATTCCCATTTCCTTTAACGCATTAACAACATCGCATCTCATACCGTTGACGTTAGGGATTTTTGAGTCCTCGCCAACATAAAGTCCCTCATAGATGCATCTTCCTAAATGCTCTGAAAAGTGACCGTAGATGTCCTTGTTGATAGTGCTGATTTTTTGGTTTGGATTGATAAGATATTTTTCCATAATCTTACTCCTAAATTATAAAAAATATTACAAAAAAACATTATCATATTAAGAAATAAAAGTCAATAAAATCAGAAGCTATTTACATAAAAAAATGTAACGAAATTATTAGGTTATAAAATACGCACTTAACGGCAGAAACCGCAGGTGCGCTTTTCAGCTTTCGATATTATATGCATTATTCCTCAACAGCTTTTTTGAAAGCCGACTCAACATCGGTCAAATATTTATAGCTGTACCAAGGTGCATCTCTCTTTATCATTTTTAAGATTTCCGGGCAAATTTCTTTATTTATTATATATTTTGTGATTTCAAACTGCTCTCTGATATTCTTTGTAAAATACCTAACGTTGTACAAATGAAAATCTGTCAGCATCAAAAACACACCCTGCTGAAATTTCATTCTTGTATTTGTAGGAACATCAATTAGCTTTGCTTTTGGAATCGGAGGAGTATTCAGCTGGTCAATATGACGTTTAAAATCCTTTGACATATCAAGACTCTTATTCGACAAGACCTCTTTTATAACTGCCTTAACATCGGCCTCCTCAAAGCAGCTTGCATAAATATTGATTTCACTAAGCCATTTATTAGCAGTATTAATATCGGTTGTATAATCCTCCTTGCTTTTTAGTTCAAGAACGTACAATACTATATCGTCATCAAATATGTCTCTATCCTTAAGAGCAAAGGACAATGACGGATAAATGCTCTTTGTAAAATCAATTAACGGCGATTTATGATAATAGTGCTGTGCAAAGGCACAGATGTTATAAAGACTGTTTTTATCTGTCTTGTCCATCGTTTTGTTAAAAAGCTCAAGAAAGCTACCTAGTGATGAATAGTAATCATAGATATAATCTGCATCAATATGAACAAAGCCGAGCTCGTTATCTTCAAAAAGCTCAGCAGTATTTCTAAGCATTGTAGGTAACAAATGACGATTAGTATCATTAGTTCTTTCGCCTCGATAGAAAAACTGCTTAGAAGAATAATAGCCTTGCATAAGCTCGTTCTCAAATTGTTCTAATGTATCAATTCTCTTTGAAACAGCACTGAAATCGAAATCTAAATCGGTATTAATTTTATTACTGACAGCTTCAAGGCGCTGTTTAAAATGTTCTTTTGCCGAAAACATAATCAATCTCCGTTATTAATAGAAAAAATATTATTAAAAAATTGAGCAAAACAGCTTTGCTCAATTTTTATATTTATTTAGTTTTTCTTCTTTTTTATATTTTTCTTTGAATTCAACAATGCCTGCTTCTCGTCCTCTCGTCTCGACCAATTAAAGAACCAGAACAGAATTATTAAGCAAATAAGCACTAAAACATAAACTGCGATTACTGCTTTTACAGGCTTTAAAATATCCTCGAGTTCTACTGATGTATCATCAGTTACGGTTATCTCCGTGCCGTTATCGTTATATACACCCTCAATACCGATATATGTCTTTTCTCCGTCCTTATTTAGATAATACCAATCCAAAGCAGAAGTATTAAGCTTAATCTTAATAAATGAGTAAATCGTTTCATCATAAGCTCTTGGGTCACTACCTTTTTTGTATTCATAGAAGAAATCCATCTTTCCGGTCGATGTTTCAACTGTCGCGGTTTTTGGAGATACGGCATATAATAGCCTTGTGTTTATGTAGCTTTCGTTTGTCTTATATCCGACAAACCCAATAGCAGGAATAGCGATTAATACTGCTATAATGATTAACAATATTTTTTCAGCCTTGCTGATTTTAAATTCTTTTCTTTTCATAAAAATTCTCCGAAAGTATTGATATTACAACAAAAGGAGTAGAATTACTACTCCTTTTATTTTAGTCCTTTTTACTTGCTTCGAGCTTTGCTTTAGCCTCGGCAACTATTCTTGCCTGCTCCTCAGCCTCGCGCTTTTCGGCTTCTTCTCTGTCTCTTTCTCTTTGAAGCTCCTTTTGTCTTTCTGCCTCTTCCTTTGCCTCCTTGCGAGCAACACGTTCAGCCTCAAGCTGTTCGTCACTCTTTGCAGGTGCTTTAGCAACAGCGATATTTATTCCTGTTGCAACAAGGAAAAGAGCAATAGCAACAAAATAGCCCCAAGAAATTGAAGAAGCAGCACAATAAAGCGGATAATCGCCAAAGTTTACTGCGATAAAATCCTTTGCAACATTACCACACATAATAAAGCAGGTAACAGATGCAACAGATGCAATAATTGTCAAAACGTCAAAAACAACCGTAACCTTTGTCTTAGGTCTCTTGCACATAATTATGTTCATAAAAAATGCAATAACAATCAAAAGTGCAGTCAAAACAAACAGTAGGTATGACGCAACACCGAGTGTTACGGCACCGCTGAAATTCTCAAATTTCATATTAGCGATATAAACATCAAGATTTCCGAAAAAGCTCTTAAAGAAATCTATCAAAGCCTTATTGCCTGAAAAAGAAATAACACTTAAATCAAAGCTTGTTGCATCACTTTTGACAGTCGCCCAAGGGAGAATAAAAGCAATAGCAGGTAAAAATGTAAGAATCAGTCTTACGATACGAAGCTTAGTTCCCCAAATCGAATAAGCAACTCTATTTAATGTTTTATAGAATTTTGCAAACTGCTCCTCAGCTTTGATATTATCCTCTTCGAGTCTGGCTTGCCAATTATAATTAGGAATAGATATGCCACACTCGGAACAATCAGCCTTAATATTCCATATATGCAGCTTTTTTCCACAGTTAGGACAGGTACTTGCCATAGTATGTACCCCTTTCAAATAAACTTACTTGATTATTTTATAATTAATTGACAAAATTGTCAATACAAATTCAAATAATATTACAAATTCAACTATACTCGACAAAACATTTATCTTAATTTTAACATTGTAAAAGAAAAAAGTGTTGATTTAATCACTCCCTTATGATACTATAATAATGTTATAAATCTATGGGCAATTATGTCTAAAGGAAATGAGGGAATAAACTTGGCAGAAGAAATCATTACCGAGGAATTTACTCAAGCGGAAATGGACGAGCTTGAT
>CALZMC010000101.1 GCA_945788455.1 uncultured Clostridia bacterium | reverse complement strand
GAAGCAATCGTGCGTAAAATAAAGGAAGAGCTTAAAATTGACATTAAAAACTACAAACCTTTATGGATTAACGAATGTTTCTTTACCGACAACTCAAAATATTATCACGAAATAGGAGTGTACTATCAAGTTGATATTAGTGATACAGAATTTAAGCATTATGAAAAAAGCTTTGAAATCATTGAAGGAAAAAGAATAAATAATTACGAGTGGCTTGATATTGACAACTTGGAGAATGTTATTTTATATCCAGAGTTTATTAAGAACGAATTAAAAAATCAAAACAGAGAATTGAAATTAATAATTAGCAGGGAGAAATAATATGGAGCTTTGGGATGCTTATGATGAAAGCTTTAATGTCATTGATAATGTTACTCTCGTAAGGGGTCAGGCTATACCTGACGGTATGTTTCATTTGGTTTGCAATATCGCTGTTAAGCATATTGACGGAACATATCTAATAATGCAAAGAGATTTTAAAAAGCATTTTGGCGGTATGTGGGAGCTTACTGCAGGCGGCTCTGCGCTTAAAGGAGAAACCCCTATTGAGTGCGCAAAACGAGAATTGAAGGAAGAAACAGGCATAATCTGTAACTGTTTGCAGGAGCTTGGAGCTGTTACAAGCAATGAAAACAAAACAATTTATGTTGACTTTCTTTGTGTTACCGACTGCGATAAAAAATCTATAATACTGCAGGAGGGCGAAACAGTGGATTTTAGATGGGTTTCGGCAAACGACATAAAAAAGCTTTCATCAGCAGAATTAGTAACAAAAAGAATGCAGGGCTTTATTGATGAGCTATAATGTTCAGTAACGAAAATTAGGTGGTTGAATATAATAATCTTGAATGACAAAGGGGGTTATTATATGAACACGATGCCTTGTGACAACGACAGCGTTACCGATTACGGAAGAAAGCCTTATGTTACAAACATAAACGTTCAGGCGATAAGAAACAGAAATTATCGCACTGCTCTTTGGACAGGCGAAAACCTTCAGCTAACGCTTATGAGCATACCTGTCGGCAGTGACATAGGTGTTGAAATGCACGAGGATACCGACCAGTTTATACGAATTGTTAACGGCAGGGCGATGGTGCAATTCGGCGACTGCAGGGAAGACTTAAAAAATGCTCAAAGAGTTGATGGAAATTATGCGGTTTTTGTTCCTGCAGGAACGTGGCATAATATTGTGAATATCGGCAATACTCCGCTAAAGCTGTATTCTATTTATGCTCCGCCTCATCATCCGTTTGGAACAATTCAAAAGTGCAAGAGCTGATTGTTGAAATCAAAATTGTAAATAATATTGAATGAAAGCACGATGGATTTCTGTCGTGCTTTTTTGTGATATTTATTTGAAATCTTGACACTATATAAATTATAATATATAATATATTGAATAATAATGCGATAAGGAGTTTTTTATTATGGCAACAAAACAATTTAAAATGACAGCAAGCGGAAAGGCAGAGCTTGAAAAGGAACTTGATTACCTAAAAACCGAAGGTAGAATTGATATTGCAGAAAAGCTAAAGGTTGCTCGTTCATACGGCGACTTGAGTGAAAACAGTGAGTATGATGAGGCTAAGTCAGAGCAGGCTAAGATTGAGGCTCGTATCAGCGAGCTTGAGTATCAGCTTGACAATGCTATTATCATTGACGCTGCTGCAAGCGATACTGTTAGCATGGGCTCAAAGGTTACAGTAGTAAGACTAAAGGATAAGTTTGAGGCTACCTATGAAATCGTTGGATTTGCTCAGTCAAATCCTGCCGAGGGTAAGATTAGTGACGAGAGTCCTGTCGGTATGGCTCTTATGGGTGCAAAAAAGGGCGAGACTGTCGTAGTTGAGGCACCTATCGGTAATCTTGAATACAAGATTAAGAAAATTGACTAATTAAAAAAATACGAGGTAATATATATGGCTGGAAAGTTTGAAATCACCAAGGCCGGTGACGGTACTTTCACATTTGAATTTAAGATTGACGATGCTGTTGTCGGCACAAGTCCTGTTTTTGAAAAGGAGGACGACTGCAAGAGAGGTGTCAAGGCTGTAAAGAAGAATAGCAGAATGAAAGTTCAAAATGCTATTGCCGGAGATGAAGAAAAGACTAACCCTAAATATCTTGTTGAGGCTGACGGCGATAAGGCTAAATTTACTCTATTTCTTCAAACAGGTGCAGTCGCTCTTGAGGGTAAGGCTGACAGTGAGGCTCAGGCTCTTGATATTATCGAAAAAATCGGCAACAATGCTAATGCCGCTCAAATGAGTATGGCAGAGGTTGTATTGAGTGAGAACGAGCTAAAGCAGATTAGGATAGACAAGCTGAAGGCTCTTCAGGAGGCAGGCAAGGACCCGTTTGAGATTACACTTGCTACCCAGACTCATCACAGTGACGAGATTAAGGATAATTTTGACGAGCTTGAGGAAAAAGAGGTTACTATCGCAGGTCGTATTATGACTTGGCGTGATATGGGCAAGGCTAACTTTGTTGATATTCAGGACAGAAACGGCAGAATTCAGGCTTATGTTAGAATGAATGATGTCGGCGAGGATGTTTTTAAGGAGTTCAAGACTTGGGATATCGGCGATATTGTTGAGGTTAAGGGCTTTGTATTTAAGACAAGAACGGGCGAGATTTCCGTTCACGCGCAGGAGATTAGACTTTTGTCGAAGTCGCTCCTTCCACTACCTGAAAAATTTCACGGTCTTACTGATACCGATACACGCTACCGTAAGCGTTATCTCGATATGATTATGAATCCCGATGTTAAGGATACATTCATTAAACGTTCAAAAATCATTTCTTCAATAAGGTCATATTTGGACAACCTTGGCTTTATCGAGGTTGAAACTCCTATGCTGAATGTTATCGCAGGCGGTGCGTCTGCAAGACCGTTTATTACTCATCACAACACACTTGATATGGATATGTATCTTCGTATCGCAACCGAGCTTTACCTAAAGCGTCTAATTGTTGGCGGTATGGAGCGAGTATATGAAATCGGCAGAAACTTCAGAAACGAGGGTATGGACGTAAGGCATAATCCTGAGTTTACCTGCATTGAGCTTTATCAGGCATTTACCGATTATCACGGTATGATGGATATTGCCGAGAATATTATCAGAAATGCCGCCAATGAGGTTTGCGACAGTCTTCATATTACCTTCAACGGCACTGAAATTGATTTGGAAACACCCTTTGCAAGAATGACAATGGTTGAGGCAGTTGAAAAGTACAGCGGTGTTAACTTTGCTGACTTTATGAGCGATAACGAAAAGGCGATTGCTATCGCTAAGGAAAAGGGAATTGAAATCGAAAACGGTAAGGCTACATGGGGCGATATTCTAAACTCATTCTTTGAGGAATTTGTTGAAGAAAATCTTGTTCAGCCGACATTCATTATGGATTATCCTGTTGAGATTTCTCCTCTCACAAAGAGAAAGCCTGACTGTCCTGTACTAACCGAGAGATTTGAGCTGTTCATTCTCGGTGGCGAGTACGGTAATGCGTATTCAGAGCTTAACGACCCTATCGACCAGCAGGGTAGATTTGAGGCACAGATGAAGCTTCGTGAGGCCGGCGATGATGAGGCTAACCTTATTGACAGCGACTTTGTTACTGCACTTGAGTACGGTATGCCTCCGACAGGCGGACTTGGAATAGGAATAGACAGACTTGTAATGCTTCTAACAGACAGCTATTCAATTCGTGATGTACTATTATTCCCGACAATGAAGCCCCTCGACAAGTAAAATTCGAAAAAAACCAGTGTTTAT
>CALZMC010000100.1 GCA_945788455.1 uncultured Clostridia bacterium | reverse complement strand
ACTTTTCAAACACATCCAAGTCTTCATTCTTGAGGGAAGAAGATAATGCTTCGTGATGCTTAGCAATTAACTCTATTAACCTTTTCTCCTCGTCAGTTATTACCTTATATTCATTTGGACGAATGTTTCCGTACCATAATTCCTGTAATGTTGACATAATAACAACTCCTTTGCAGTACCACACAATACCACAAAGGAGTTTTAATATCCAGATATTTTGTTATTTATCCAATGATTTAATCTTCTTCTCAATTTCTTCAACCGTAATTTTTGCAGCATTTAGATACTCTTGCAACTTATCAATATCATCACTCTCAAATGATGAAAGGGGATACTTAAGATATAGAGTATCATTCATCAATATTATTTTTGGTTGAAGGACTTTATTTTTGAGTGGCTTACAGTCAACTGTTATTTCACCGGCATACATTTTAGAAAGCATAACCTCATAATAATGATTTTTATAAATATATGCAGTACCGATTAGTATATCTGTCTCACTGACAAGCTTGAGATTATACTTAACAGGTGGAAGCATCATCATATAATTATGTAATTCTTCGCCACCGGCAAGAATTTCCTTAAATCCTTCCACATGCTCAACACCAAACCTTTCTAACATATTGTTTTCGGTAATATAAGCATAAGCAAGGTTTTCAATAGGCTCTTTAAGTCCGGTGTTTAGAAGACTTAAGGCTTTAATTTTTACCTTTGAATCTTTATGGTACAACCAAAACCTGCACTCTGTATAGTCAGGATTATCATCGTACACTTGATGTGTTACCTTGTCCATATAGAATCCGTTGCCTAAATCATATGTTACAATGTCAAGCTGTTTTTTAGAAATTCCCATTATAATTATCCGTGATGCTGTCTGTCATATTCTAAAACAGTTTCTCTGATTTTTCTGATTTGGTCGATAGCGTAATTAACCTGGAATTGTGCATGGTCAATTTGACTTTGAACAATAGAATCGGTGAAAACATTATCAAAAACAATATCGGTAATTACAATGTCGGCAGTAAGCTCTAAATCAAAATCCTTAATTACAAGAATATCCTGAAGTTCCTTTTTGAAAGTGTCAATAGCCTTTTCAGCCTTGTCCATATTTGACTGTGCTTCCTTGATTTGCTTATGCTTGATAGCACTTGTGATAATTGCACCGCCAAACATATCAATCTTGCTCCAATCATCAGCCTTGTCCAAAAATTCCTTTGCACCTGCTAAATAAATAAGTGCTGTATCAGCACTTGTCAAAACCTCAAATAAATCCTGTCTGTATTGATAATCTCTCATATTGTTTCCCTGCTTTCCTGTAAAATCGCCTTTGCATCCTCTATTATTGATTTTGCTTCAATTACTGTTTCATAGTTATTTGAAAGCCGTAGCTTTCGCTCAAAATCAACTAAGAATTTTGAATCCCCATTAGCGTGATAATATTCTCCAATTAAATCATTTAATATTTCAATGTACGCTTCCTTTTCAATTTGTTGTTCAAATGTCATATTATCACCTTGAATATATTATACAATAATATTTAAGTATAGGCAATAATTATTGTTAAAAATTGACTATCGTGTCATATTTTAGTATAATATGCTTAATTAAAGTCAAGGAGAAACTCAAATGATTTTTGATTTACATATCAGTCACGGATACAAGATTGATAATTATTCCATTTTTGTTGACAGCGTTTTTAACGGTAAAGACCTTGCGAAGGATTTTACCGTCTTGATAGATTACGACCAAGAAGATTATTACGCATTATCCCTCATTTTATCAATGAAGATAAAATATTCAGCGCTATTATGCGACTATTCCTTGAATATGGCGTTTCGTTAGATGATTTTAACGAATATTTTTCTTTGCATTTTGCAGAGGGTAAGCCTGATTCACAAGATAGTGAAAAGGAAGGACAAATTGAAGAACCGGTAGTTGAATCTAAAGAAAAAACAGAAGACAACAAAAAAGAGCCTGTTTGCCTTTCTGTACATATTAGAATTAAGGACAACACTCTCAAGAAAAACATCTATGATGTAGTTGAGTTTTTGAAGAATAATCTAACCGACAACCCTGAGGATGTAATTGTTAGCAGAATGTATGAAACGAGAAACATTGCTGACCTGTATATTTTTCATTCGGAGGAATCTTACATCAAGGCTATGCTTCGCAAGGCGGCTCAAATCCCTATGCCTAAGCTTGAGGAGAAATATGTTATTAACATTCGTGAGGTTTATGAAAATATAATCAACCATTCACGAAATGACTCACAGCCTGAATTTTACGGTAACGCAGATGATGACCGATTCGTTATTGAACCACGAGAGAATGACGATAAGGCAAGGTCTGTTCTTGATGAAATTAACGCGATGCAGGGAGCCTATGAGTTCAAGGAGTATTGTGCCGAGCTTCATCAAAGAGCAGGAGTGATTAAGGAGCATAATACTCAAGATATATTCCTATCAACAATTCATATGTTTTATGTAAATCCAAGCAACGGATACAAGGCTGCTGTTGAACTTTTGGACAAACTTTTAAAGGCAGATGAAATTTTCATTTCAAGCAACACCGGTTATAAGGAAAGCTATGTTCCGACAAATTCTGAGGAATTAGAAAAAATGGTAAAGGCATTGTATTCTGCAATCGGCGACAGAAAGGTTGTTTCATTCGACATTTCAGGCTGGATTGGTAAAACCGATTCATTGGAATTTAAGGAGTTTCTAAAGGCGATTAGAAAAATCAAGAATGCCCTTATAATTTTTCATTCTAATCTTGTATCAAAGGATGAAATTGAAAAAACAAATAAGAATTTAAGCGACATTTTGCCGATTAGACCTATTGTTATCAATGACCTAAATATTAGAGAACTTCACGCAATCGCCTCTAATATTTTGAATGAATACAATTACGAGCTGTCCGAAACAGCCTCTATGCTGTTCGACCAAAAAATTGAGCAGGAAAAGGAGGACGGATATTTCTACGGTGTAAATACGGTGGAAAAGGTGGTCGTTGAAATGATTAACGCTGCCGAAACAGGAAAGGACCCAAAGAACACCTGCATCTCCGATGATGTTTTGAAAACAATGCTTACCAAAAAGGATACAAGAACATCACAGGAGTTATTTGACTCGCTTTACGGACTTGATAGCGTTAAGGCACAATTACAGGAGGCTATCGACCAAATCAAGTTTGTCAGAAGCAGTGGCAAGGGTATCGCAGCACCGACTATGCATATGAAGTTTTTAGGTGCTCCCGGTACAGGTAAAACCACTGTTGCAAGAATTCTCGGCAAGGCACTCAAGGAGGAGGGCTTGCTTGAAAAGGGCAATTTCTTTGAGTATCGTGGCAGAGATTTGTGCGGTCAATATATCGGTCAAACTGCTGCAATAACAAAGGATATTTGCAGAAAGGCTTATGGCTCTGTGCTGTTTATTGACGAGGCATACAGTCTTTATAAGGGAAAGGATAACGAGCGTGATTACGGCAAAGAGGCTGTCGTAACCTTAATGACAGAAATGGAAAATCATCCAAATGATTTGCTTGTTATTTTTGCAGGATATGATGAAGAAATGGACAATTTAATGGAGGCAAATCCCGGATTGTCAAGCCGTTTGCCATTTACAATCAGGTTTGATAATTACTCAGGCGAGGAGCTTTACCACATCTTTGAGACAATGGCAACAAAGGATTTTGAGTGTGAAAAGGCTTTGCTTGAGGAAGCAAAAAAATATTTCACAACGCTTTCAAAGGGAATTATGGACGATGAACTGTTCGGCAATGCAAGATTTGTCCGCAATCTC
>CALZMC010000099.1 GCA_945788455.1 uncultured Clostridia bacterium | reverse complement strand
TTGCCTGCCCGTTATCTGTGACGATTTGGGCGTTATAGGCATTGTCGGTGTAGCTGTCGATGATAGAGTTAAGCTGACTGCCGACACAAAAAATGTATTGACTATTCAAATTCCTTTGGAGGATTAATTAATGGAAAAAATGTCAAAAAATTGGCCATCGGTAATTATATATCTTTTAATACCGATTATGCTGATTGGTGCGGTGTTCTTTTTTGCTAATCAGCAAACGAGAACTGACACAAAGTATAGTGAGATTGTCTCTCTGTTTAAGGAGGATAAGGTTAGTGACTTTACGCTTGATTTAGCAAGCGGAAATTTGATTTACAAGACCTTTGATGAGCCTAAGACAGAAAAGAGATATTCTGTACCTAATGTTTCGTATTTTTTAGATGACATTAGGGATGATGTTGAGGAGTATAACGACAATAATCCTGACAAAAAGATTGTCTTTGATTATAAGAAGGGCACATCAAACTCTTGGATGATAAGTATGCTTCCGAGCCTTTTGATGATTGCTATTCTTGCGTTTATGTCAATCTATTTGTTCAAGAAGATGAGCAGTACAATGTCTAACGAGACAAACCGTACTCTCGGCTTTGGTAAGATTAGAGCAAAGACACTTGACGAGGACGAAAAGCGAAAGACTACCTTTGAAGACGTTGCAGGCTGTGACGAGGAAAAGGAAGAGCTTCAGGAATTAGTCGATTTTCTAAAGGATGCCGAGTCATTTACAAAGCTTGGTGCAAGAATTCCAAAGGGTGTTCTTTTAGTCGGCCCTCCCGGTACAGGTAAAACCTTGCTCGCCCGTGCAGTTGCAGGCGAGGCAGGCGCACCATTCCTTTCGATTTCAGGCTCCGACTTTGTTGAAATGTATGTTGGTGTCGGTGCTTCGCGTGTTCGTGATTTGTTCGCACAGGCCCAAAAGAAAGCACCTTGTATTGTATTCATTGACGAGATTGATGCTGTCGGCAGACACAGAGGTGCAGGTACAGGTGGCGGTAATGATGAAAGAGAGCAAACCCTAAATCAGCTTCTTGTTGAGATGGACGGCTTTGGTACAAACAGCGGTATTATCGTTATCGCTGCAACAAACAGACCTGACGTTCTTGACCCTGCTCTGCTTCGTCCCGGCAGATTTGACAGACAAATTACAGTTAACAGACCTGACACAAAGGGCAGAGAGGATATCTTAAAGGTTCACACAAGAAACAAGCCTCTTGCTCCCGATGTTGACTTAAAGGAGGTCGCAAAGGATACAATCGGCTTTACGGGTGCCGACCTTGAAAACCTAATGAACGAATCCGCTCTCTTAGCTGCAAGAAGAAAGAAGAAGGCTATCACAATGGCTGAAATCATAGATGCAACTACAAGAGTAGGTATCGGTACAGAAAAGAAATCACACAAGTACAGCGAAAAGGCAAAGAGGCTTACTGCTTATCACGAGGCGGGTCACGCCGTTGCATCCTACTATACTGAGGAGCACGACCCGATTAGAGAAATTTCAATTATTCCTCGCGGTCTCGGTGCAGGCGGATATACCTGGTACACTCCGCAGGAGGAGAATTATCCGTCAAAGAAAGCGATGCTTGATGACTTGGTTTCTCTGCTCGGCGGACGTGTCGCAGAGGCACTTATACTCAACGATATTTCAACAGGTGCGTCTAACGACCTGCAAAGAGCATCGTCAATGTGCAGAGATATGGTTGCAAAGTACGGTATGAGCGATGCTGTCGGTCCTGTCGTTTACAGTAATGACAGTGACGAGGTATTTTTAGGCAAGGATTATGCCCATGTTAATAACTTCAGTGAGGCTACTTCTGCAAGAATTGATGCAGAAATAGAGCTTATGATGCGTAACGCCTATAACAAGACAGAAGAAATTCTCAAGGAGCATATTGATAAGCTAAAGCTTGTTGCCGAAACTCTTATTAAGAGAGAAAAGCTGACAGGTGCTGAGTTCATTGAGCTAATGGAAAAAGGCTGTATTGATGAGCCTGTGGCTGAAGAAAAGACAGATGAAAATTTGACCGAGCAGGCTGCTGAAATTATAACCGAAAATGTAGTGACGGAAATCACAGCAGACGATAATACAGTCGAAAGCTCTGTTGAATTAGACCAAAACACAGAAAATCTTGACGAATAAAGAATAATTGATGAAAGTGGTAGCATACTATGGCTACCGCTTTTTTTATACTTTCTTGACAATTTACACAATATATTGTATTATATTTCAGTATATATACTTCTATTACGGAGGAATTATTTTGGCGAAGAAAAAAGAGTATGGTAATGAGAGTATTAAATCTCTAAAGGGTGCAGAGCGCGTCCGTATGCGTCCTGCAGTAATTTTCGGCTCTGACGGACTTGAGGGATGTCAGCATGCCGTGTTTGAAATTATGTCAAACTCTATTGATGAGGCGAGAGAGGGATACGGTAACAAGATTGTTGTTACTCGCTTTCTTGACGGCTCGGTAGAAATACAGGATTTCGGTCGCGGTATTCCTGTTGACTATAATAAGAATGAAGATAAGTATAACTGGGAATTACTTTTTTGCGAAATGTATGCCGGCGGTAAATATGATAATGACGGCGAAAACTATGAGTTCTCGCTCGGACTTAACGGCTTGGGACTTTGTGCAACACAGTATGCATCGGAGTATATGGATGCCGAGGTGCATACCGGTGGATATAAATACACCCTGCATTTTGAAAAGGGCGAAAATATCGGTGGCTTAACAAAGGAAAAGTATGACAAGCGAGATACAGGTACACGTATTCGTTGGAAGCCTGACCTTGATGTTTTTACTGATATTAATATTCCGCTTGATTATTATAAGGACACAATTAAGAGACAAGCTATCGTTAATGACGGCATTAAGTTTATCCTAAAAGACCAGATAAATGCCTCAAAATTTGAAACATATGAGTATTGCTATAATGATGGCATTATGGATTATGTTAAGGAGCTTACTGACGGCAAGGCATTCACAACCCCACAGTATTGGGAGTGCGAACGCAGAGGTAAGGATAGAGACGATTTGCCCGAATATAAGCTGAAAATCAAGGCTGCAATGTGCTTTTCTCTAAAAACACAGCTAAAGGAGTATTTCCACAACTCAAGCTTTTTGGAGCACGGTGGTTCTCCCGACAAGGCGTTTAAGAGTGCATTTGTTTATCAAATTAATGCTTATCTAAAGGCGAATAATAAATATTCAAAAACTGACGGTCAAATTACAATTCAGGACGTTGAGGACTGCATTGTGTTTGTTGTATCGTCATTTTCTACTCAAACCTCATACGAAAACCAAACGAAAAAAGCAATTACAAATAAGTTTATTCAAGATGCAATGAATGACTTTTTCCGCAAGCAACTTGAGGTTTATTTCATAGAAAATAAGCTTGATGCAGACAAAATTGCTAATCAGGTTCTCATAAATATGAGAGCAAGAGTTAAGGCAGAAAATACAAGAAAAACGCTAAAAACATCTCTGCAATCAAAAATGGATATGACAAACCGTATTCAAAAATTTGTTGATTGCAGGTCAAAGGATGTTAACGAGCGCGAGGTATTCATCGTAGAGGGCGACTCTGCTCTCGGTGCCTGTAAGCAGGCTCGAGATGCCTCTTTCCAAGCAGTAATCCCTGTTCGCGGAAAGATTTTGAATTGCCTAAAATCCGATTATGACAAGATTTTCAAGAGCGACATTATAACTGATTTAATAAAGGTTCTTGGCTGTGGAGTTGAGATGAAGAGCAAGGCGGCTAAGGATTTACAGCTATTTGATATGGACAATCTTCGTTGGTCAAAGATACTTATTTGTACCGATGCCGATGTTGACGGCTTCCAAAT
>CALZMC010000098.1 GCA_945788455.1 uncultured Clostridia bacterium | reverse complement strand
GCTCGCCGTAGCGCTGAACCTCAACATTTTCGCTGTCGTCCTTGCCGATAGGAACGCTATCCTCAATGATGTTCGGAATAGACATCATAATCTCGGTAACCTTTTCGTTTAGCTCCTTTTCCTGAACGGCTAACTCCTCAAGCTCCTTTGCCTGTGCGTTAACCTGCTCACGAATAGCCATTCCCTCTTCCTTTTTGCCCTGTGACATAAGCATACCGATTTCCTTTGATAGCTTATTTCTGTTTGCGCGAAGCTCGTCAGCTCTGCTCATTACTGCTCTGCGCTTTTCATCAAGCTCGATTACCTCGTCAACGAGAGGTAGCTTTTTGTCCTGAAACTTCTTTTTTATATTTTCCTTAACGATTTCAGGGTTTTCTCTGACAAATTTAATATCTAACATCTTTTATTCTCCTAATTTATTTGCAATTTCCTTTAAATCATCGGCGGAATAGAACTCAATTTCAAGTGTGCCCTTTCCTCTGCCGTTATATACCTTAACTCTCCTGCCAAGCACCTCTGTGAGTGACAGCTCAACCTCGTCATAAAAGCTGTCGCGTCTGCGAGAGGTCGAACGCGTCTTTGTTGTGCGCTCGCTCATTTTTGCAAGTCGCTCAACATCACGAACAGTAAGATTATTTTTCACAATATTCTGTGAAACCTCATAAATCATCGCCTCATTGTCAAAAGCGAGTAATGCTCTCGCGTGACCGGCAGAGATTTCGCCGTTTTGAGTCATTTGGCGTACCTCGGGCGGTAGCTTTAGCAGTCTTAATGCGTTTGCGATTGCAGGTCGCGACTTTCCAACTGAAACAGCAACCTCCTCCTGCGTAAATCCGCACTTGTCAATAAGCGCCTGCAAGCCCTCTGCCTCCTCGATAGGATTTAGGTCCTCACGTTGCAGATTTTCAATAATCGCGATTTCCATCGTTTCGACATCGCTTAGCTCCTTGACAACAACAGGAACCTCCTTTAAACCCGCCATTCTTGAGGCTCTCCAACGTCTTTCGCCCGCAACGAGCTGATAACCGCCCGTTGGCATAGGACGAACTAAAAGTGGCTGAAGAACGCCGTGTTGAGTGATGCTGTCAGCAAGCTCCTGCAACGCACCCTCGTCAAATGTTTTTCTCGGTTGGTCTTTATTTGGAACAATTTCGTTGATAGAAAGCGTGTTAGTCGCAACCATACTGTCAACACTGTTCTCAAGCATAAGAGCATTGAGCCCCTTGCCAAGACCGGATTGTTTCTTTGCCATATTACACCTCTTATATGTTTGTGATTATAATAATCATATAGTTATTGCTTTTTTAAGAATTCGTCTGTAAATTTTTTGTAAGCGAAGCTTGGCTTTGAATACTTTTCATAATATATAATAGGCTCTCCAAAGCTTGGTGCCTCTGCAAGCTTAACACTTCGAGGAATACGAGTTTTGTATGCTTTGTTCGGGAAAAAGCTGTCAACCTCGTCCATAACCTGTTGATTTAGCTTTAATCTACTGTCATACATTGTAAATAGCACGCCCTCAAGCTCTAAATGCTCGTTATAATGCTGTTTCACTGTGCGAACAGTACCAATAAGCTGGCTAAGTCCCTCTAACGCATAGTATTCACATTGTAACGGTACAATCAAGGTGTCGCTCGCTGTCAATGAATTCAGGCTTAACAGTCCTAAGCTCGGCGGACAATCTATAATAATATAGTCGTATTCCATAACAACACTTGCGAGTGCCTTTTTTAATACCTTAAATCTGTTTTCGTTCTCGGCTAATTCAAGCTCTGCGCCTGCCAAATCCATAGCTGCAGGCAAAACAGACAGATTTTTGAACTTTGTTTCGATTATTGCGTCCTTAATAGGTGTATCATTGATTAGTACATCATAGGTTGACGCCTCAAGCTCTGATTTGTCAACACCGACACCACTTGTAGAATTACCTTGTGGGTCGCAGTCAACTAAAAGAGTCTTTTTTCCTTTTTGACCTAATGCGGCAGCAAAATTGACGCAGGTGGTAGTTTTGCCGACACCGCCTTTTTGATTAAATATAGATACTGTCTTTCCCATAGCGGTACCTCCATAGCTACAATTATACAACATTAGAATAGGGGGTGCAAGAGGTTTCACGTGAAACATTAGAATTATTTTTCGACTTTTGTGGTGTAACAATCAAGCAAGCACAATATATAGATGTTTCACGTGGAACAATGCATATTTATGATAAACAGTTCCTGATTGGGCGAAAAAAACGAAATAGTAACCGTTTATGTATATATGTTCATACGAAATCGAGCTATTTGTTACGAACCTGTTTATACTAAATATATTTCATATTATATTAAGTTTGTATGAAATTCTATATATAGTGTATTTGTAACACGTGAAACACAAGTGAGCAATCTAAAAATACCTATAAATGCAGAAAAACGAGCCTAAGCTCGTTTTTCCACGTGATGAAAAGAGGAGAATATGTTAAAACGGTTTCCCGTTTTAAGCGGATTTTGGGGATGCACTGGCATCCTTAGGTATTCTTACCATAAATTCAATATATTCATCTGTCTCTGTTTTATTCGATAGGGCCTCTATTCCGGAGTCCTTCATTGCCTGAATGGCTTTGTTAAACGTATTTACAAAAATTCGCACATCTCTAAACGGCTTTGGCTGAATTTGTCGTCTTTTTACCTTTTTATCGGTTATGGAGTCGATATAAGCCTCCGTTTGTTCCACGTTTAACCCTTTTTCAGTTATTGCCTTTAGGGTTGTCCACATTTGCTTTTCGGTATCGAGCCTGAGCAACGCTCTCGCGTGTCGCTCGGTTAAGCCCTCTTTTTCTATAAAATACCTCACATCGACAGGTAATTTTAATAATCTTACCTTATTCGACAATGCCGACTGACTTTTTCCGAGCTTTTTAGATATTTGCTCCTGTGTTAAGCCAAAATGATTCATTAACTGACTGATTGCCTGTGCTTCCTCAAAAAAATCGAGGTCGCTGCGCTGAATATTCTCAAGTATCGAGAAAACTGCGCTGCTCTCGTAGTCACAGTCGATAATAACGCAGGGGACTGTCTGTAAATTTGCAAGAATGGACGCCCTGAGTCTGCGTTCGCCTGCAACAAGCTCAAAATAGTCGCTGTTGTTAATCTGTCGGCAGACGAGTGGCTGTAATATTCCGTTTTGCTTTATAGAGTCTGCAAGAGAGAGCAATTCCTCACTTTTGAACTGTCGTCTTGGCTGATACGGATTTGGCAACAGCTTTTCGGTAGGTACTTGAACGATTTTGTCCATTAGCTCATCTCCTTGTCTATACTATATCATAATGTTTGACAGAAATAAAGGATTTCTCATCGTGAGAAATCCTTTTCAACTGACAAATATTTACTTTTTCTATAATGGCTTGGTGTCGATTTTCTTTGACCTTCTTGGGTAATTTGTCGGAGTTTGCGATACTTTTTTTATAATAATTATTGACCTTTTGTCGCCATTAGCCAAATTAAAGTCAAAAAAGCTCTCTAACTCGCCACCGAGCGTTGCAATCGCATTCTCTGCACAGTCAAGCTCGTCTCTTGCGCTCGCACCTTTCATAGAAACAAATCTTCCGCCGACCTTAACGAACGGCATACAGTATTCACAAAGAACATTGAGTGGGGCAACTGCTCTTGCCGTGGCAAAATCAAACTGCTCACGATAATCAGCCGTGTTGCCCATATCCTCGGCTCTGCCGTGAACTAAGCTTGCCGAAAGCGAATTCACATTCAGCACCTCGTCAATGAAGCCAAGCCTTTTCTTTAGGCTATCGAGAAATGTTATATTTATATCATGCCTTGCAATAAGCAGAGGCATACCGGGAAAGCCTGCGCCTGTGCCAACATCAAT
>CALZMC010000097.1 GCA_945788455.1 uncultured Clostridia bacterium | reverse complement strand
CAGCACTCCCCCTAATTTGCTTTCTTTGTTTCGTTTCTTTCGCAACACGAAAGAAATGAAAATCCTCTTTGCGAAGGCAGAGAAAATCCTTTCTGCCTGAGCAGAAAAAAGAGGCGAACCGCGTTCGCCTCAAAGTGTATATCTATTTTATTTTATAAAAAGTTAAACACGCGCTACCATTTCGCCGTATTCTTCCTTTGACTTCTTAATAAAGTCCTCAACCTGCTTTGCAGACGGCATAGCATCGCTGCACGAATGAGCAGAAATAAGGATAGACGCAGACGCAGAGCCAAACTCAAGGCACTCGATAATTTCCTTTCCTTGAAGAAGGCTATATAAGAATGATGAGCCGTAGCCGTCTCCGCCACCAAAGCCCTTTAGCTTAACTGCAGGGAATGGCTTAATTGAATAGAACTTGCCGTCATTTGTATAAGCAGTTGAGCCTTCCTTGCCGTGCTTGATAACACAGATAGAAGCACCGAATGACTGCCAGTACTTTGCACTCTCAGGGTCGCTGTCCTTAACACCGACAATACCCTCAGTTAAGTCAAACTCCTCGCGTGAGCCCATAATAATATCGGCGTTTTGAGCGACAAGGCTGTAATAAACAGCAATCTCGTCCTTTGATTTCCAAGTATATTCACGATAGTCAATATCAAAAATAATTCTTGTATTATTCTTCTTTGCAAGCATCATTGCCTTTAGGCAAGCCTCACGAGACGGAGACTGTGCAAGAGCAGTACCGCTGATAACGATAGCCTTTGCAGATGCGATATACTCCTCCTTAATATCCTCAGGAGCCATACAAAAATCGGCAACATTGTCACGATACATAAGGATAGATGAGCTTTCCTTTGACAAAATCTCGGTAAATGTTAAGCCAAGACACTCGCCGTTCTTCGCTCTTGTGATTTGGCTTGTGTCAATGCCTTCCTTGTCAAAATAATTTACGACAAAATCGCCGAACTGGTCATTGCTGACACAACCGCAAAAGCCAACCTTACAGCCAAGTCTTGCAAGACCTACTGCAATATTTGCAGGAGAGCCGCCAACATACTTGTTAAAGTTTGATGACTCGGACAGTGGCATATACATATCCGTGGGGTTAAAGTCAATGGCAATTCTGCCGATTGGGATAAAATCAAGTGGCTTTGACATATCAAATTCAATGTATTTCATAATTTTTACCTCTTTATATGTAGCTTAAGGTTAAGCCTTATTGTCTGTGCCGAAAATCAAAATGTGCTTTTTCGCATTCTCATAGGCGCCCTGAACCTCAGCGCCCTGCAGGTCATAATAGCCGTTTATACTATTATTAGTATAGCACTCGCGAACAGTGTTTTCAACCTTATCAAATGTCGCAGTAGCAATATTGATTTTTTTAATTCCCGTGTGGGAGCATCTTACAAAATCATCGGGAGTAATACCTGTTCCGCCGTGCAAAACGAGTGGCACGTCAGTATTTTTCTCGACCTCCTCGAGAATATCGAAGCGAAGCTTTGGAGTGCTTTTGTAATTTCCGTGAGCGTTGCCGATAGCGATTGCAAGCGCATCAACACCGGTTTCTTCCTCAAATCTAACGGCGTCCTCGAGCCTTGTGCAGTTGATGGCAATATCCTCGCTGCCGTCCCCACTTCCGCCGACACAACCGATTTCTGCCTCAACAGACGCATCGTATTCACTTGCCATTTCGATAACCTTTTTTGTCATAGAAATATTTTCGTCAAGTGGAAGATGTGAGCCGTCAAACATAACCGATGTAAAGCCTAAATCGAGAGCCTGACCGATTTTTTCAAGTGTCTTGCCGTGGTCAAAATGAACGGCAACAGGTGTGTCTGCATTTTCGGCAGCGGCTACCATAAGCGGACCGATAAGCTCAAGCGGGCTCTGCTTTAGTCTAACCTCTGCAATTTGAAGAATAACGGGTGCGTTTAGCTCCTTTGCAGCCTTTAGCACACCGAGCACCATCTCCATATTAGCGACAGAGAATGAGCCGACAGCATAGTTGCCCTTTTCTGCATCGGCAAGCAAATCTCGCATATTAACAAGCATTATTAACACTCCTTAATGCATTAAAATCAAAAATACGAGTTGACAATAAGCCGAGTTCTGTATTTGGTAATTATCTATCTCGACGCAGTATTACTACTACGCTCCAGCCATCCTTCAAAGTTATGTGTCGAGCAAACAACCCTTTAGTCGATGTTGCAGCGGATAGGGTTTACATGGCAGGAGATGTCTCCACTTCCTCGGTGAGCTCTTACCTCGCCTTTCCACCCTTACCTCAAAAGAGGCGGTATATTTCTGTTGCACTTTCCCTAAGGTCACCCTCGGCGGCCGTTAGCCGTTATCCTGCTCTGTGCTGCTCGGACTTTCCTCATACTGTTGTACGCAATTACCTCGTCAACTCGTATTCTTTATTTTAAATTATTATAACATATAATGTCAACAACTTTATAATGATAGTTGAAATATTTTTTAATTTATAGTAGAATTTTTATATAATATCAAATAACAAGTGTTACAGGAGTGATTTTATGCCTCGTTTCGAAAATGAGGGCTTCAATCCAAACGGACGAAGTCGAGACGTTGACAGAACAGTTCCCGAAAACGAAAACTACTACGGCGACTTTTCTGTTGACTTGAATTTTAATAACAGAGAAAACAGAAATGTTATCAGAGATAACCAAAGGCAAGCAGGCTTTAATCCCTGCGACAGCTCATTTGATGACATTGCCCCACCTGTTAGGTCAAATAGACAACAGCAGTTTTTAAGCGAAACTCCTGATGATTTTAGACCTGCAAGAAACAGAAATACCCAGCCTGACAGGTCAAAAAACAGACCTAACAACAATAACGGCAAAAAAAAGAAAAATAGAAAAAGCCCTGCTAAAAAAATTATTCTAATAATTATCGCAGTTATCGTTGCGTGTATTCTTATCGGTGTCGGCACGGTTTCTTCAATTTTAGGAAAAATCAATTATGCCGACAAGGTTGAAAACGTATATGTTTCTACCGACAATCTTGTTAGCAGCAGTGACGTAAAAAACATTCTTCTTCTCGGTGTTGATGCAAGAGCCGGCGAGGAGGGCAGCGAGACGAGGAGCGATACAATGATGCTTGTCTCACTTGATAAGAAAAATCATTCTATCAAGCTGACATCATTTTTGCGTGACACTTGGGTATATATTCCGTCAATGGACTGCAAGCAAAGGCTTAACGCTGCCTGCTCGTCAGGTGGTTATCAGGGTGTTGTTGACGCGATTGAATATAATTTCGGCGTTGATATTGACGGCTATGCAGTTGTTGATTTCAATATGTTCGAGGTGCTTGTTGACAGCCTTGGAGGTGTTGAGGTTGATGTTACCGAGGCTGAGGCTAAGGAGGTTACGAGCCACCCTAAGCGCTACGGCAATGTTACACTCGAAAGCGGAAAGTACAAGCTGACAGGCAAGCAGGCGCTTGCATACTGCAGAATTAGAAAGATTGACACCGATTTTGTCAGAACAGAGCGTCAGCGCACAGTTATGAGCGCAATTATCAAGTCGGCTAAAAGCTCTAACCCGATTAAGCTTCTGAATATGGCATCAAAGAGTGCGCCGTATATTGAAACCGATTTGACAAAAAGCGAGCTAAAGAGCCTCGCAGTCACAGGTGTTTCATGCCTCAGCGGAGATATTGTTCAGACAAAGGTGCCGTTTACAAACACGTGGGAATACGCCACAATTTACGGCAACAGCGTAATCGCAATTAACCTTGAAAAGAACAAGGAAAAGCTGACAAATTATATTTATGTTCAAACTCCCGAGGAAATCAAGGCAGAGCAAGAAAGCAACTAAAATCTGATATATGAATTGATGATGAATTGTATTGGGAATAAACAATTAAAGGCTTCCGTGTAGGAAGCC
>CALZMC010000096.1 GCA_945788455.1 uncultured Clostridia bacterium | reverse complement strand
ACACATACTGAATTTTCATTGCTTGACGGCGCTTGCCGTATTGAGCAGCTTGTGTCTCGTGCAAAGAGTCTTGGGATGCAGTCTCTTGCTATTACCGACCACGGTAATATGTATGGGGCTGTTGACTTTTTTAAGGCGTGTAAGAAGGAGGGCATTAAGCCGATTATCGGCTGTGAGGTTTATGTTGCGCCTCGTACTCGCTTTGATAAGGACAAGGTGCTTGACAAGGAATATAATCATCTTGTTCTGCTTTGTAAGAATGAAATAGGCTACAAAAACCTAATAAATATGGTGTCAAAGGGCTTTACAGAGGGCTTTTATTTTAAGCCGAGAATAGACCGTGACTTGCTCGAAAAATATCATGAGGGGCTTATATGTCTTTCTGCCTGTCTTGCAGGCGAAATTCCACAGGCACTTCTCCAAAGAGATTATGACAGAGCAAAAAGCACGGCGCTGTGGTATAACGATGTGTTCGGCGAGGGCAACTATTATCTTGAGCTTCAAAATCATACCCTGCCCGAACAACAGGTAGTTTTAGACGGAATAAAGCGTTTGTCACAGGATACGGGCATTCCTATGGTTGCAACGAACGATGTCCATTATATAGAAAAGCAGGATGCAAAAATTCAGCAGGTTCTTATCTGTATAGCGACTAATCACGTTATCGGAGAGGATACGGGATTGGAATTTCATGCCGATGAGTTTTATCTAAAAAGCGAGGACGAAATGCGTGCTGTTTTTGCTGACGTTTTGCAGGCGATAGATAATACTCAAATTATTGCTGATAAGTGTAACTTTGAGTTTGAATTCGGTAATACAAAGCTACCGTATTTTGAAACGCCGAATAATATGGATCATTTTGAATATTTCAAGATGCTTTGTATTGAGGGAATGAAAAAGCGTTACGGCGAAAATCCGCCTTGTGAATACTATGAGCGACTTGAGTATGAGCTCGATACCGTAAACAAAATGGGCTACACCGACTATTATCTTATAGTTGCCGATTTTGTGTCGTTTGCTAAATCGAGAGATATTCCTGTCGGTCCGGGCAGAGGCTCTGGCGCCGGCTCTATCGCCGCATACTGTATGGGTATTACTGATTTAGACCCGATGAAATATAATCTGCTCTTTGAAAGATTTTTAAATCCCGAAAGAGTATCTATGCCCGACTTCGATATTGACTTTTGCTACGAAAGACGTGGAGAGGTAATTGATTATGTAACAAAAAAGTACGGCGCTGATCACGTTGCCCAAATCGTAACATTCGGTACGCTTGCCACTCGTGCCGCAATTCGAGATGTCGGCAGAGCTATGGGTATGCCTTATTCTGCCGTTGACACGGTAGCAAAGCTGATACCGAACGATTTTCATATCACTATTGATGAGGCAGTAAATAGGTCAAAGGAGCTGTCTGCTTTAATGCAGGAGAACGAGCAGGTCAACACTCTTATTGAAACTGCGCGTAAGGTTGAGGGTATGCCTCGAAATACGTCAACTCACGCCGCAGGTGTTGTTATTACACATAATCCTGTTGCCTCCTATGTTCCTCTTGCGACTAATGATAATGTTCCTGTTACTCAGTATATTATGACTACACTTGAGGAGCTTGGACTTCTCAAAATGGACTTTTTAGGTCTTAGAACATTAACGGTTATAGATGACGCGTCAAAGGCCGGCGGAGTTGATATTAACACTATTCCTATTGATGACAGTAATGTATATAAGCTGTTTTCAAAGGGACAGACAGAGGGTATATTCCAGTTCGAGTCATCGGGAATGAAGCAGATGCTGACTAATCTAAAGCCTACTGCCTTAGAGGATTTAATCGCCGCTACATCACTTTACAGGCCCGGTCCTGCAAAGCAGATAGATACCTTTATAGAAAATTCGCACAATCCCGAAAGGGTAAAATATGCTACCGATAAGCTAAAGCCTATACTTGAAAATACCTATGGCTGTATGGTTTATCAGGAACAGGTTATGCAGATTTTCAGGGAGCTTGCAGGCTACTCGTACGGCAGAGCTGATATTGTCAGACGTGCGATGAGCAAAAAGAAGCTTGATGTTATGGAGCAGGAGCGAGAAACATTTATTTTAGGCTGTGAAAAAAATGAAATCGACAGAGATGTTGCAAATTCGATTTTTGACCAAATGAGCGATTTTGCAAAATATGCGTTCAATAAATCTCACGCCGCCTGCTATGCTCTTGTTGCGTACAGAACGGCATATTTAAAATGCTACTATCCCGCAGAGTTTATGGCGGCACTTATGACATCTGTTTTGGATCAGACTAACAAGATTGCACGTTATACTGCCGAATGTAAGCGACTCGGTCTTAGACTCGGTCCGCCGAGTGTTAATAATTCAATGAAGGGCTTTACTGCAAACGGCAGAGTTATAAATTACGGACTGCTCGGTATAAAAAATGTAGGCAGTGACTTTGTTGACGAGATTGTTAAGGAAAGACAAAACGGCGAGTTTAAGTCGCTGTATGATTTTTGCAAAAGATTGATTGACGGTCATTTGAGCAGGCGCGCCGTTGAAAGCCTGATTCGTTGCGGTGCGATGGATTGCTTTAATCATAACAGACGCCAAATGCTTCAGGCTCTGCCGTCTCTTTTGACTAATCTTGAAAATTACAGACAAAATACAATGTACGGTCAGGTTGGATTTTTTGAGCTTGGCGCAGCACAGGAGATGAGTCCGGAGGAAGAAATGCCGAATGTTGATGAGTTTTCGAATACAGAGCTTCTTCGTATGGAAAAGGAAATGACAGGGCTTTATCTTTCAGGTCATCCTATGGACAAGTATGCCGATGCCTGCAGAGCATCAGGCTACTTGAATACTATTGATTTAATTGAGGCATCAAAAGAGGAAAACCCTCGATATAAGGACAGAACTGCCGTAAAGCTTTGCGGTATCATTACGCATACTACACTAAAGCAAACGAGAAATAACAATGCAACAATGGCATTCGTAACTATCGAGGATTTGTACGGCTCGATAGAAATAATCGTATTTCCAAAAACACTTGAGCAATACCAAAACCTAATATATGACGGCAGTATTATCAGCGTTGAGGGTACATTGTCGCTCGAGGAGGAAAGGGACGCAAAGGTGCTTGCAGGTGTTATTTCAAGACCACCTACAAATGCTAATACGAGCGAAAATGAGACTGTTGTTCATCAAAACAGCAGTGCCGATACTTCTCAAAAAAAGAAAAAGAAGCAGGCTCTCTATCTTCGCTTTAACAGTAAGAATGATGAAAGAATTGCTCTTGCAAAGAGAGTAACAACGATTTTTGACGGAACAATTCCGCTGTACTTTTACTATATTGATAGTAAGAGCTATGAGCTTCAGCCGAGGGAGGATTTTGTTGAGGTTAACGAAACAGAGCTTTCGGAGCTAAAGCGAATATTGGGCGATGAAAATGTTGTTTACACAGGCTGATTTCCGAATAATATAACTAATATAAATATAAACGGCTTAGTATATTATTTGGAAATAATATCCCAAAAATAAGACAATACTTGACATTTTGTTCAAGTAATATTAAAATACTATTATATTTTTTTTGAGATTAATTTTTAATTTTCTTATAAGGAGAGTTTAATATGAAAACTATTGCTGTATTAACAAGTGGTGGTGATGCTCCGGGTATGAATGCCGCTGTTAGAGCAGTTGTTCGTACAGCCTGTGAAAACGGAATTAAGGTTTATGGCGTAATTCGCGGATATAACGGTCTTATAAACGGCGATTTTATTGAAATGGATTTGCGCTCAGTTTCCGATATTATTAACAGAGGCGGTACAATCCTTTATTCAGCACGTTCAGTTGAATTTGCTACTGAGGAGGGTATGCGCAAGGCTGTTCGTACCTGTCAGGAGTGGGGCATTGAAGGTGTTGTAGTTATC
>CALZMC010000095.1 GCA_945788455.1 uncultured Clostridia bacterium | reverse complement strand
CCTATACATTAAACTTAAACAAAATCACATCTCCATCCTGCACAACATACTCTTTACCTTCCGAACGGACAAGTCCTTTCTCCTTTGCTGCCACCATGGAACCATGTTCAACTAAGTCTTTATAATTCACTACTTCTGCACGAATAAATCCACGTTCAAAATCAGTATGTATCTTTCCTGCTGCCTGAGGTGCTTTTGTTCCTTTTTTTATTGTCCAAGCTCTGACCTCAGGCTTACCTGCCGTGAGATAAGAGATTAAGCCGAGTAGGGCATAGCTCTTTTTAATAAGTCTGTCAAGACCGCTCTTTTCGAGTCCCATATCGGCGAGAAACAGCTCCTTCTCATCCTCATCAAGCTGAGCAATTTCTGCCTCCATTTCAGCACAAATAGGGAGTGTCTCGGCACCCTCCTGCGCTGCAATTTCTTCTACTGTTTTGTAATATTTATTGTTATCAATTCCGTCAGTAAAATCGTTTTCGCCCATATTGCAGGCATAGATAACAGGCTTAATTGTCAGGAGTGAAACTTCTTTTAGATATTCCTTTTCATCATCGCTGATTTCTACACTTCTTGCAGTTTTGCCCTCTTCCATTTCAGCCTGTAATCTCTCAAGAAAAGCAACCTCTGATGCGAGTGTTTTGTCGCCCTTCATAGCTTTCTTTCTGTTGTCAATTCTTCTGCCTAAAATATCAAGGTCTGCAAGAACAAGCTCAAGATTAATCGTCTCAATATCTCTTGCAGGGTCAACACTGCCGTCAACGTGAGTGATGTCGTCATTTTCAAAGCATCTTACAACGTGGATGATAGCATCAACCTCACGAATGTGAGATAAAAATTTATTTCCGAGACCTTCGCCCTGAGCCGCGCCCTTAACAAGTCCGGCAATATCTACAAATTCAATAGTAGCAGGTGTAAACTTATCAGGCTCATACATCTCAGCGAGCTTATCAAGTCTTTCATCAGGAACGCTGACCATACCGACATTTGGCTCGATAGTGCAGAATGGATAGTTTGCACTTTGAGCTCCTGCATTAGTAATAGCATTGAACAGTGTGCTTTTGCCGACATTAGGCAATCCGACAATACCAAGTTTCATATATGTTTCTCCTTTGTCACAGCTTTGATATAATCTAACAATGTATTATATATCAAAAATTTGCGTTTTACAAGTGCTAAATAGTTCTTGACTTTGATATTCAAATATTATATTATATTTCTTAATATATTACTAAAATTTGTTATTTTTTCAGAAAAGAGGCGTAATATAAATGGAGCTTAACGGTTCACAAATTGTTCTTGAGGTCCTAAAGGAGCAGGGTGTTGATACTATTTTCGGCTATCCCGGAGGAACAATTTTAAACATCTTCGATGAGCTTTATAAGTACGGAGACACATTTAATCACATCTTAACTTCTCACGAGCAGGGCGCGTCTCACGCTGCTGACGGCTATGCGAGAGCTACCGGAAAGGTTGGTGTCTGCTTTGCAACATCAGGCCCCGGTGCAACAAACCTTGTAACAGGTATCGCTACTGCTTATATGGATTCTATCCCTGTCGTTGCTATTACTTGTAACTATGCAACATCAGGTCTCGGCAGAGATTCGTTCCAGGAGATTGATATTACAGGCGTTACTATGCCTATCACAAAGCATAACTTTATGGTAAAGAAGATTGAGGATTTGGCACCTACTATTCGCCGTGCATTCAAGATTGCACAGAGCGGTCGTCCCGGTCCTGTTCTTGTTGATATACCAAAGGATATTACTGCAGCAATGTATGAGTATAATCCTGAGCCGAAGGTTATGCCTGACGAGCCAAAGAAGCCACATAAGGGCTGTATGGAAAGAGCAGTTGAGCTTATCTCGAATGCTAAAGCTCCGTTGATTTATGTAGGCGGCGGTGCAATTCTTTCTAACTCAAGCGAAGAGCTTATTACCTTTGCAGAAAAGCTTGATGCTCCTGTTGTTTCGTCACTTATGGGACTCGGTGCATTTCCTAACGGTCATCCGCTTCATCTCGGTCTTATCGGTATGCACGGACATTTTGAGTGCAACAAGGCTGCTCACGATTGTGATGTTTTGATTGTTGCAGGTGCAAGATTTTCCGACCGTGTTGCAGGCAACAGAGCAAAGTTTGCTCCAAACGCAGAGATTTTACATATTGATATTGACTCTGCCGAAATGGATAAAAATATTGTTTCGAATTATCACTTGAGAGGCGACCTTATCGAGCTTCTTCCACAGCTCACTGCTGCTATTGAACAGCAGGACCATAAGGAATGGCGCGACAGAATTAACAGCTTTAAGCGTCCGTTTATCCAAAAGCAAATCGGCGATTTTGTAAATCCACAGACCTTGATTGAGGCTATTAACGGTAAGGTTAGAGAAGATGCAATCGTTGTTACAGACGTTGGTCAGCATCAGCTTTGGGCTGCACAGTTTTATAAGTTTACGAAGCCTCGTACTCTTTTAACATCAGGTGGCTTGGGTACAATGGGCTACTCAATGGGTGCTGCTATGGGTGGACAGGTTGGCTGTCCTGACAGACAGGTTATTATGTTTGCGGGAGACGGTGGCTTCCATATGAATTTATCGGAGCTTGCTACTATGGCTTCCTACAATATTCCTGTAAAAATGTTCATTATGAGTAATACTGTTTTAGGTATGGTACGACAGTGGCAAAAGATTTTTTATGGAAATCGTTTTTCTGACACAGACCCACACCGTGCAACTGATTTTGTAAAGGTTGCCGAGGCTTTTGGTGTTAAGGGTATGCGTATTAATACTAACGATGAGATTGATGCAGTTATTGACGAGGCTTTGAGCTATCAAGGTCCTGTTCTTGTTGACTGCAGAATATCTCCCGACTCTAATGTACTGCCTATGATTCCACCGGGTGGTTCGGTAGCAGATATTAAGGAGGATATGTAATTATGGCAGAGCAAAAGTTAGTTTTATCTGTTTTGGTAGATAATGTTTCGGGTGTTCTTCAGCGTGTTGCAAGCCTATTCTCAAGAAGAGGCTATAACATCAGCTCCTTAACTGTTAGTGAAACCGAAGACCCTGCATTTTCAAGAATGACTATTGAATGCTTTACAGAGCCTGAAAACTTTAGACAAATTAAATCTCAGCTCTTAAAGTTAGAGATAGTAAAGAAGGTAGCCGAGCTTGACGATGAAAATTCTGTTTCGTCAGAGCTTCTGCTCGTTAAGGTTCACGCACAGGGTGTACAAAGCAAGAATGCTCTTTTGGCATTCAATATGCGCTATGGTGCTCGTGTTCTTGATGTTTCATTAACAACTATAACTCTTGAATTTACGGGACTTGGCGCTACTATTGACAAGTTTGTAAAGGAGCTTGATGATGATTTCGGTATTGTTGAGCTTGCTCGTACAGGTATAACCTCACTTGTTCGCGGCGAGGGCTCATTTACTGATGATGTTTAATTTAGATTATATGGAAATCGGGTGAATATATTATGTCAATGACTATGACACAAAAGATTTTAGCTGCTCACGCAGGGCTTGACAGCGTTGTTGCAGGACAGCTGATTGAGGCTAACTTGGATATGGTACTCGGTAATGACGTAACATCTCCTGTGGCTATTAATGAAATGGTTAAGTTTGGTAACGAAACTGTTTTTGACAAGACAAGAATTTCTCTTGTTATGGACCACTTTACTCCTAATAAGGATATTCAGTCTGCAGAAAACTGCAAGCAGGTTCGTGAATTTGCAAGAAAGAATGATATTCTTCACTACTACGATGTCGGCAATATGGGTATTGAGCATGCGCTTTTACCTGAGCAGGGCATCGTTACCTGCGGTGACTGTATTATCGGTGCTGACTCTCACACCTGTACATACGGTGCTCTCGGCGCATTTTCAACCGGCGTCGGTTCAACCGATATGGCGGCAGGAATGGTAACGGGCAAGGCTTGGTTTAAGGTGCCGTCGGCTATTAAGGTTGTTGTTACCGGCAAGAAGAATAAGTATATTTCAGGCAAGGATGTAATTTTACAT
>CALZMC010000094.1 GCA_945788455.1 uncultured Clostridia bacterium | reverse complement strand
CCTTTGGCTCATACCACTGAATATCGCAGACAATATATTCCCAGCCGTATTGCTTTAAATGCTTCGCCATATAGTCGGCATTCGCCTTAATTTGCTCCTCGTTAACGCCTGCGCCAAAGCAGTCCCAGCTGTTCCAGCCGAGTGGAGGAGTTTTCGCTGATTTTCTGTGCATAATCCACCTCATAAAATTTTAATTATTAAGATTATAGTATTACTTATGTGCTTTTTTGTCAATAAAATTCGACACCGCTTTTCTGCAATTACCAATGATTTTAATACATTTTTTCTTGAAATTCAAAAAACGGTGGTATATAATAAAAACATATTTTTTTAGGAGGAGAGCATTATGGAAAAAATCCTTGTTCTCGACTTTGGAGGTCAGTATAATCAGCTTATAGCAAGACGTGTTCGCGACCACAGAGTATATGCGGAAATTTTGCCTTACACAACACCGATTGAAGCAATTAAGAAAAACAAATATAAGGGCATTATTTTTACAGGTGGCCCTAACTCTGTATATGATATGAGCTCCCCTCACTACACAAAGGAAATCCTTAATCTCGGAATTCCCGTGCTCGGCATCTGCTACGGTTGTCAGCTAATCGCTTGGATGGGAGAAGGAGTTGTTAAAACTGCGCCTGTCAGCGAGTACGGAAAAATTGAGTTTTCTGCAAGCCTTAAATCAAAGCTATTTAAGAATATTGACGAAAAGTCAGTCGTATGGATGAGCCATACAGACTATATCGCAGAGGTGCCGAGTGGATATGAAATTATCGGCACAACTAACGATTGTCCTTGTGCCGCTATGCAGAATGTTGAAAAAAACATCTACGCCGTTCAGTTTCATCCTGAGGTTACTCACTCACAGTTCGGCGACCAAATGCTGTATAATTTTCTCTACGAGATTTGCAAATGCAAGGGCGACTGGGTTATGGATAACTTTATTGATTCCACAATCGAAAAGCTACGCGAGGAAATCGGCGATAAGAAGGTTATTCTCGGTCTGTCGGGTGGTGTTGACAGCTCTGTTGCCGCAGGTCTGTTATCCCGTGCTGTCGGAAAACAGCTAACCTGCGTTTTTGTTGACCAAGGTCTTATGCGAAAGAACGAGGGCGACTTTGTTGAGGAAACATTTACAAGGCTTTTTGATATGAACTTTGTTCGCGTTAACTGTGGCGAGCAGTTTTTGTCGAAGCTAAAGGGCGTTACCGACCCCGAGGATAAGAGAAAAATTATCGGAACCGAATTCTTTAACGTGTTCTGGAACGAGATTAGAAAGCAGGACGAGCTTGGCTATTTTGCACAGGGTACGATTTATCCCGACTGCATTGAATCGGGCAAGGGAGATGCAGACGTAATTAAGACTCATCACAACAGAGTTAACACTCCCGAAGACGTTGAATTTCTTGGAATTATTGAGCCTCTTGCCGACTTGTTCAAGGACGAGGTTAGACGCGTTGGCGAAAAGCTTGGAATTCCAAACGAGCTTGTATGGCGTCAGCCGTTCCCGGGTCCCGGTCTCGGTGTTAGAATTTGCGGCGAAATCACTGCTGAAAAAATCAAGATTTTGCAGGAGGCTGACTGGGTTTTGCGTGACGAAATGTCAAAGAACGGCTACGAAAAGAACCTTGCACAGTTTTTCTGTGTTCTTCCCGGTGTTAACACGGTCGGCGTTATGGGCGACCACAGAACATACGAAAATCTTATCGCAATTCGTGCTGTTACAACCGATGATTTTATGACAGCCGACTGGGCAAGAATTCCGTACGACATTCTCGCAACTGTGTCAAACCGAATTACAAATGAGGTCGAGCACGTAAACCGTGTTGTTTATGACATCACATCAAAGCCACCGGGAACGGTTGAATGGCTTTAAGAAAAATCTATATTGTTTAAGAATTATTTAAAGGTGGCAGAATGATGATTTCTGCCACCTTTATTTATTAGTATATGATATTTTTAATTAAGCAAGACAACAATTATTTATATTTTTTGTTCTCTTACATCATTTCTGCGAGCATATCGCTAAACTCGGTCGGGTTTTCGATATCAAGACCTGCGATAAGTCTTGCCGATGAATAAAGCAGATTTACATATTTTTTCAACTGCTCGTCATCAGCCTTTTCAAGCTTTTCGGCAACAGAATGATTTGAGTTGATTTCAAGAACAAGCTGTGCCTTTACACCCTGATTTGCGCCGGGCATTTGACTTAGCACCTTTTCCATTTCGAGCGAAACATATCCCTCTGCCGAAATTGAAACGGGATGACTGCCTAATTTGTTGGAGAATTTAACGGCGCTGACCTTGTCGCCTAATGCCTCCTTCATTTTATCAAGAAGCTCCTTTGAGTCCTCATTTTTCTTGCTGATTGCTTCCTTTTCTGCATCTGTGCTTAGGTCCAAGTCGTCCTTGCAGATATTTGCGAAGTGCTTTCCCTCGTACTCCATTAGCATTTGGATAGCGAATTCGTCAACCTCATCCGTAAAATAAAGCACCTCGTAGCCCTTTTCTTTTACTGCATCAAGCTGAGGAAGAAGCTCAATCTTGTTCACGCTGTCGCCGCAGGCATAATAAATGCTCTCCTGACTGTCTGCCATTCTGCCGACATATTCACTAAGAGTAGTGTAGCCGTCTGCGTTTGAGCTTTCGAACATAATCAAATCCTTGAGCCCGTCTTTGTCCATACCGTAATTTGCATAAACGCCGTATTTTAGCTGTAAACCGAAGGTTTTGAAAAATTTGTTGTATTTTTCTCTATCGTTATTGAGCATCTTTTTGAGCTCATTTTTAATCTTTTTATCAATCGCCTTTGCAATAATTTTCAGCTGATGGTCGTGCTGAAGCATCTCACGGCTGATGTTAAGACTCAAGTCTGCGCTGTCAACAAGTCCCTTTACAAAGCTGAAATAATCGGGCAGTAGATCACTGCACTTTTCCATAATCAAAACGCCGTTCGAGTAGAGCGAAAGCCCTTTTTCGTACTCCTTTGAATAAAAATCGTACGGTGGATTTTCAGGAATAAACATCAGCGCATCAAAGGTAGCCTGCCCCTCTGTTTTGCTGTGAATAACAAGCTGTGGGTTATTATAATCCATAAACTTGTCCTTGTAGAAATTATTGTAATCCTCGTCTGTGATTTCGCTCTTTGACTTTCTCCAAAGCGGAACCATTGAGTTAAGTGTTTCGACAGAAATTTCTGTAATATATTCGCCCTCATTTTCGGGGTCAGGTACTTGGTGGCTCATTTCCATTTGAATAGGATAATGGATATAGTCGCTGTACTTCTTTACAAGCTCGTCAATTTTGTACTGCTCCAAGTAGTCGCTGAAATGCTCATTTTCAGTATCAGCCTTAATATGAAGCGTGATGACTGTGCCTGCCTGCTCCTTATCACATTCCTCGATTGTGTAGCCGTCAGCTCCTGATGAGGTCCACCTGTGTGCCTGCTCATCTCCAAATGCCTTAGATACAACCTCTACCTTGTCGGCAACCATAAATGAAGAATAAAAGCCTACGCCGAACTGACCGATAACAGAAATATCCTCCGCCTTTTCATTGTCGGCATTTTCCTTTTTAAAATTAAGCGAACCGCTTTTTGCGATTGTGCCAAGATTATTCTCAAGCTCCTCGCCTGTCATACCGATACCGTTATCTGTGATAGTAAGGATACGGTTATCCTTATCAAGCTCAATCATAATTTTAAAATCATTTCGGCTTAGCTTTACGCTATCATCTGTCAGCGACTTAAAGTATAGCTTGTCAATAGCGTCACTCGCGTTCGAAATAAGCTCACGAAGAAATATCTCCTTGTGGGTATAAATAGAGTTAATCATCATATCAAGCAGCTTTTTTGATTCTGCCTTGAATTGCTTTTTTCTCATAAAATCAGTCCTTTACCGTAAAATTAGCACTCTCAATGTACGAGTGCTAATTGTTATTATAGCCTTTTATTTCCAAAAGTCAAGAGGTATCACAAAAAATATTGTCTCTTGTCTGAAAATCACAGATTGTTAATGAGAAATTTTGCAAA
>CALZMC010000093.1 GCA_945788455.1 uncultured Clostridia bacterium | reverse complement strand
CTTGATGAAAACGAGCTTAGAGAAAAAATCGGCTTCGTTCATCAAAAGGCTGTGCTGTTTAAGGGAACAGTCAGAGATAATATGCGTTGGGGCAAAAGGGATGCCACCGATGAAGAGATTATTACTGCCTTGAAGATTGCACAGGTTTATGATGTTATTGAGGAAAAGGGCGGACTTGATTTTGAAATTGAGCAAAACGGCTCAAATCTTTCAGGCGGTCAAAAGCAAAGACTGTCTGTTGCAAGAGCAATCGTTCGTCAGCCCGAAATTCTTATTCTTGATGACAGCTCGTCTGCTCTCGACTTTGCAACCGAGGCAAGACTGCGTGAGGAAATTTATTCACTTGATTATAACCCGACTGTTTTTATTGTATCCCAAAGGGCGTCTTCTGTTATGAGCGCCGACAGTATTATTGTGCTTGATGACGGCGTGTGTGTCGGACAGGGAAATCATAGTGAGCTTATAAGCTCCTGTGATGTTTATAAAGAAATATACACCTCTCAATTTGGAAAGGAGGTTGTATAATGGGCAGAAGAAAAACATTAAAGCGAGTTTTACAGTACATTGACAAATATAAATACTATTTAATTATTTCAATTCTTTTTGCGACTGTTACTGTCGCATTAACGTTGTATGCTCCTATTCTTATCGGTAATGCTATTGACCTTATTGTAGGTGAGGCTAATGTTGATTTTTCAGGCATTATAAGAATACTCGTTAGACTTGGTATAATTATAGGTGCTACTGCTGTATTGCAGTGGCTGATGAATGTCTGTAATAACAAAATCACATATAACGTTTCGCGTGATTTAAGACAACAGGCATTCGAAAAGATTGAAAGAGTGCCGATATCTTATATCGACAATCATCCAAGCGGCGATGTTGTCAGCCGAGTTATTAATGATGTTGATCAGCTTGCAGACGGTCTTTTGATGGGCTTTACACAGCTATTTACAGGCATTGTTACGATTATCGGTACACTTGCATTTATGCTTTATATAAACCCGCTGATTACACTTGTAGTAGTTGTTGTTACTCCGCTTTCATTCTTTATTGCAAGATTTATTGCAAAAAAGACATACAATATGTTCTTCCTGCAGTCAAAGACAAGGGGAGAGCAAACTGCCTTTATTGATGAAATGATTTCAAATCAAAAGATTGCCGATGCCTATAATATGGATGAGGAGAACCTAAAAAGATTTGACGATATAAATTCACGACTTGCAAATCATTCGCTAAAGGCTACGTTCTTTTCATCAATAACAAATCCTGCAACAAGATTTGTAAACAGCATTGTTTATGCTTCGGTTGCGTTATTCGGCGCAATTATGGCAATTAAGGGTAATATAACCGTTGGTATTCTGTCTTGCTTTTTGTCTTATGCAAACCAATATACAAAGCCATTTAATGAGATAAGCAGTGTTGTTACAGAGCTTCAAAACTCACTTGCCTGTGCAGGCAGAGTGCTCAACTTTATTGATGAGGAGGAAATTACTCCTGACAAAAAAGATGCAATAGAGCTTAATAATCCTAAGGGCAATATCACGATAAGCAATCTTGACTTTTCGTATAATCCCGAAAAGGAGCTGATTACCAATCTTAATCTTGATGTTAAGGAGGGTATGACGGTTGCCATTGTCGGCCCGACAGGATGCGGAAAGACAACACTTATAAATCTATTAATGCGCTTTTATGATGCACAAAACGGCGAGATTAAAATTGACGGAGTTAATACTCTTGATATTAAGCGAAAATCGCTTCGAGAAAATTTTGGAATGGTGCTTCAGGACACTTGGCTGAAATCGGGTACGATTATGGATAACATTAGGCTTGCTAATCCAAATGCAAGTGATGATGAGGTTATTGAGAGTGCAAAAAAGGCACACTCGCATTCATTCATTAAGAGATTACCTAACGGATATGATACGTTCATCGGCGAGGACGGTGGCTCTCTGTCACAGGGGCAAAAGCAGCTGCTCTGTATCACAAGATTAATGCTTTCTCCACCGCCTATGCTTATTCTTGACGAGGCGACCTCGTCTATTGATACTCGAACCGAAATTAAAATTCAAAAGGCGTTTAACACTCTTATGCAGGGCAGAACAACATTTATTGTTGCTCACAGATTATCTACTATTAAGAATGCCGATATTATTCTTGTTATGAATAACGGTAATATTATTGAGCAGGGTAGCCATGATGAGCTTTATGAAAAGCACGGCTTTTACTATAATCTCTATAATTCTCAATTTCCAAAGAGCAACTAAATAGAATAAAAAAATACAAAAAAGAAAAATGCTTATGATAACCGAAATATCATAAGCATTTTTTATTTATTAAACTGTATTAATGTATTAGTCTTCTTATTAATGTATTAGTCTTCTTGAGCAGCATCCTTGCTGTTTTGCTCTGCAATTCTGTTTGCACGCTTGTCAGCGAGCTCAACAATCATCTGCTGTTGTAGCTTGCCGTGGATTGGATAAAGAATAAATGATACACCGTATAAGCCTCTTGCTAAAGCAGGTAGGATACAGAAGATAGCCCAGATACCCTTTAGCATTGCCGGGTCTGTTTGAGGGATAGCATTACCGACTGAGTCTGTAAGCGGAACGTAGTGAATCCAAGTAAGAACCATACCCGAAAGCCAGCCTGTAACAGATGTAGCAAGCTTACCGAAGTAGCCCTGTACTGTTGTAACAAGAGCCTCGTTACGAAGACCGTGCTTCCACTCCATATAGTCAAGAGCCTCAGCAGTAACAATTTGACCGGATACGTTAAGAATTTTGTTTGGAAGACCGCAAATTGTAAGTCCAAAGATAACCCAAGCAAGATTTAATATTTTGTGGTCGCTGAAGGTTTGTCCAAATGGGTGATAGCCAATGAAGAACAATGTCATATATGCAAAGAAGCCGAATAGACCTGCGATAATTGATGTTGCTCTTGCGCCCCATTTCTTAACCATCTTTGCAGCAAGCGGAACCATTATGTAGTTTGGAATACCTGTGAAAAGTCCGCAAATTGTTGCATTCATAAGTGAGCCTGTGTTGTTTAGCCAGAAATAAGATTCTGATGAACCGCCGACAGCCTTGAATGAATTAAAGAAGTTAGCGAGAATAACAGAAATTAAAGGTCTGTTTGTGATAATGTTTTTTAGTGACTCTAAAACAGATGTTTCCTTCATTTCTTCACGTGACATCAGAGGAACACGTTCGCGCATATTAAAGCAACCAAAGATAGCAAAAGCAGCAGACATAAACAGCATAAATTTAGCAAATCCGCTGTAAATACCTCTCATAGAGATATTGTCGCTAATCTTTGGAAGAATTGTAACAAGTACAGGAACAAGTGACGGAATCCATGTACCGAATAATTCAAAGAACTTTGTAATAGTGATAAGGTTGTTACGTTCATCGGTATTAGGGGTAATGTTATAAATCATAAGACCCCACGCACCGAAGTAGCTCATACCAAGACCGTAAATAACAATAGCAACAGCAGCCCATATTACCTTTTGGTGTGAGTTAATATCGGGTGCCGAGAACATCATATATCCGCCGATTACCCATAACGGTAGCGGGATAATGAAGAATGGCCTGATACGTCCCCAACGAGTTCTTGTTCTGTCGATGATAAGACCGGAAATAGTATCGTCAAGCGCATCGTATATAGATGTAAATAGGTTAATGTTAGCATAAGCAGTTGTGTTTAGCTTTAAGAACTGAATCATAAAGAATTCCTTAAAAGCATCAACGAACTGGCTTAAATTCTTTTGACCAAAGTTTACAAGCACATAAGCTGCAATTTCCTTTGGAGTAAGGTAGCGCTTATGAGTATAGGCAAGCTTATCAAGCTCGTCAAGCTCTGATTGTGTTAATTCTTCGGCAATAATTTCTTCTGCCAAAATTATTCCCCCGTTTCTTTTGATAATTTGATTTATTCTAATAAATGTAAATATCACAACTATACTATCATAATCAGGTGTTGAAATCAACACTTTTTTAACATAATTTGTCTTAAATTTGTATTGACATTGAAGCGGAATAATTATAAAATAGATT
>CALZMC010000092.1 GCA_945788455.1 uncultured Clostridia bacterium | reverse complement strand
TGCAGTAAAGAATATTGCACCGAGGATTAGTAAAGCTGCCGTTGTAACAAGCGCGAGCTTTGAGTGAAGGCTGTATTTATTAAATCTTGTCTTATACCTAATAATATCGTCCCAAACAATAAATCCGATACCGCCGATAATAATTAACGCGGAAATTGTGAGAATTATTACAGGATTATCGTTTACCGTCATAAGAGACGAGCCTGCCTCAACTCTGCCCATTACGTCAAAGCCTGCATTACAAAATGCCGAAACCGAAAGGAATACAGCAGTGTATAGGCCGTTTTTAAATCCCATTTCAGGGATATATTGTGTTGCAAGAATGACAGCGCCTGACACCTCAAAAAGAATTGTAAGGCTGATAACAACATTTACAAGTGACTTTAATTCTCCCTTGTAAATTGTTCCGACACTTTCCTTTAACAGCAATTTTTCAGTCAGACTTATTCTCTTTTTTATAATTCGGCTCAGCATTGTCACTATTGTGATAAATCCAAGTCCGCCTATTTGTATCATACATAAAATAACTATTTGACCGAATAGAGTCCATTTTGAGAATGTGTCAAATATAACAAGACCTGTAACACAGCTTGCCGATGTTGCAGTAAACAGAGCATCGACAAATGACGTACTGCCGTTTTTTGAGGAAATAGGAAGCATTAGTAATGTCGTTCCGATAGCTATTAAAATAATAAAGCTCAGCGCAACAAGTCTTGCGTATGAATACTGATAATTTTTGTTTTTCTTATTAGAGTTTTTCAAGTTAATTATTCCTTAGATATTGCTCGCTGTCCGACAAATTATTATAAAAATATTTACTGTCGGAGCTGATATTAGTCATTTTTTGCAGGATGATAGTTAGGAACTATTTCCATTAGCTTTTGTCTGACATTGTCTTCGTTTATATCTCTTAGGCTATCAAGCATTGTCTTAAATTCCTCGTGATTGATAACCATAGGCTGATTAACAAAAATCTTTTCGTTTGCAGTCTTTTGTCTTGTTGCCATTTCGGTGTCCATAGAAAGCTCCTCATAAAGCTTTTCGCCGGGTCTGAGACCTGTGATTTCTATGCCGATTTCATCAACCGTGTAGCCTGATAGCTTAATCAGGTTTTCTGCAAGGTCCATAATTTTTACAGGCTCGCCCATATCAAGAACAAACACCTCGCCACCCTTAGCAAGACCGCCTGCCTGACAAACGAGCTGAGCAGCCTCAGGGATAGTCATAAAGTATCTTGTGATATCAGGGTGGGTAACGCATACAGGACCGCCCTTTTCAATTTGCTTTTTAAATATAGGAATTACAGAGCCGTGAGAGCCTAAAACATTACCGAATCTTACTGCCGCATACTGCGTATTTTGGCTCACTTCATTCATATACTGAACAATAATTTCGGTAATTCTCTTTGTACAGCCCATTACATTTGTTGGATTTACTGCCTTGTCGGTAGATAGAATAACCATCTTCGGAACCTTAAATTTATCGGCTGTAACTGCAACATTGTATGTACCGAATACGTTATTCTTTACTGCCTCACAAGGACTGTCCTCCATTAGAGGCACATGCTTGTGTGCGGCTGCATGGAACACAACATCAGGTTGGAATTCCTCAAATACCTCGTTTAGTCTGTTAATATCCCTAACGGAGCCGATACGAACCTGAATATTAATGCTGTTACCGTACATTGCCTTTAGCTCGCCCTCAAGCTCAAACGCACAGTTTTCATAAATATCAAAAATGACGATTGTCTTTGGATGATATCTTGCGCACTGCTTACAGATTTCGGAGCCGATTGAACCGCCTCCGCCTGTAACGAGAATAGTTGTGTCGATTAGATATTTACAAACGGAAATATCAAGCTTAACCTCGTCACGTGACAGTAGGTCGTTAATTTCAACATTTCTAAGTCTTTTTGCTGAATTTGGGTCGCTGATAATTTCGCTTAAAGATGATGAGATTTTTACCTTTTTGCTTGTTGATGTGGCGATTTTTACAATTTCGTTTTGTCTCTTTTTGCTTGCTGACGGAATGGCAATAATAATTTCGTCAACATCATAGCTTTCTGCAAGCCTTGGAATATCGTCAATTGTACCTGCGATTTTTACACCGTTGATTTTTTTGCCCTTCTTTGTCGGGTTATCATCAACTGCGACAACAACCTTGAATTTTCCTGTTGTTCTTGCCTCGTTGATAATAGTGTTGCCCATAGCGCCTGCGCCTACAATCATAACATTTTTTCTGTTGTGATTTTTATTGCCGAGTAATACTGCTTGGAGCATACCGTTTTTTAGAATTCTGTATCCGATTCTCGGAGCTACAAGAGCAACAGAAAGGAATAATGCGTTGATAACATAAATAAACAGTGATAATGATGAGTAATTGAGAATATAATCAAATAGTATTTTATCGACAGCACAAAGCACTATGGCATTAATAATTCCTGCCTCAAAGCATAAAACAATCTCTCTGTATCCTGCATAGCTCCACACACTTTTGTAAAGCTGAAATGCATAATTGATAAGTCCCGTAACTGCACAAAGACCTATTAAATGATAAGCATTGAAGATTGTGCTTGCATAATTTGAGTCAGCCAAATTTCCACCGCAAGCTATGTACCATATAGCTATATTTGCAAATGTAAACATACAAGAGTCAAAAATAAATAATATCCATTTATTAAACAGACCTCTGTATTTGCTGAATTTGAAGGATGATTTGTTACTCATAGTTAATCTCCGTTATGTTGATTTTTCTTTTTAATTTTTATGATTACGGCAAAAACACCTGTGATACAAATTATTGCCAAAGGAATGACGTATAAGCTTGTGTTTTGTGTTAATACATTTACGTTTACTCCTGCCTTGCTCAAAAATGCCTGAGCATCCATTTGGGTGTTAGACTCGGTAGTAACCTTGCCGACTATTTTTCTTGTCGTGTTCTGCTCAAGGGTTGTAACCTCTGCGACTGCGTTCGATACCTTGAATTCACATTGACTGTACAGTTCATCATTAGCACAGACAACGACAGTAGCAGTACCGTTGCCGATAGCAGTAATGTCGCCACCCGAATCTATTGTGATAATTCCCTCGTCATCACAAAAGTATCCTACAACAGCCTTGGCATTATGTGGCTCGATAGAATAATCAAGCTTTACCGTGTCGCCAACCTTTAGGTTATATGTCGAAGCCTTGATGCTTAGCTTTTCAACAGTAATTGCCGTTGTTGTTTTCTTTGTAGTGGTAGTTGTTGTTACTTTCTTTATAGTGGTTTTTGTTGTTGCTTTAGTAGTTGATTTCTTTGTTGTTTTAGTAGTAGTTTTTTTAGCAGTTGTTTTTGTGGCTTGCTTTTTAGTTGTGGTTTTCTTTTTTTCGGTTGTCTTCTTTGTTGTATTTGGGCCACCGGCTACACTCGAAAAGTTAGGACTTGCATATCCCATAATTGAGCTGACATTGTTATATGGCTTAGAGCCTTTTGTTGTGTATTCTCTGGCCTTAACCTTACCGGAGCAGTTACCCTCAATAGTGTGAATTGTACTGCCCGAAACATAGTCAACAATTCCAACGTGCTGTGACGAGCCGTTTCCACTCCAATCAAAGAATACGAGGTCGCCTGACTGTGGGGTGTATCCGCTTTTTCGTGTGTGGTATCTGCCTTTGTTTTTGTACCAGCTAATCATACTGTTACAGTTACCGCCTGATGGGGTAATTCCGTTGCAGTAAAGCTTAACACCAAGCTTTTCGCCTGCTTTGTTGTAGCACCATAGCGCAAAGCTTGTACACCATCCGCCTTGATAGCCGTACCATTCTCCGTATTTTGAATATGTAGAAGATGAGGAATATCCGACCTCACCTGACGCGACTGATACGATTGTATTTCTGATTTGTGATTCTGTCGCGGCGAATGCGGTGCTCGGTACGGCAGAGCAAATTAGTATTAATGCTGTCATAATAACAGCTAATAGTTTTTTTAGTTTTGTCATATAATTATCCTCATAGGGTAACGGTTACAATTTTGCACATTAATTATACTCGTTTATTCTTTAAAAGTCAATTTTAAATTATCATATTATTTTA
>CALZMC010000091.1 GCA_945788455.1 uncultured Clostridia bacterium | reverse complement strand
CGTTTGTCCTTTCGATGCCTACAAGATGGACGCAGAGGCTATCGTTGCTGACGCAAAGGAGACTATCACGGCGCTTATCGACTCGTGCGAGGGATATAAGACAGAATATACTGACGAAATCGCTAACGCAAAGGCAGATTGGGATGCTATTGTTGACGAGTATTATTCAACAGAGCTTGAGGGCGGTCTAAATCAAACTCTTGCTCTCGGCATCATCAATGAGTTTATGGAGGATGACGCTATTGCAGTCGGCTCAGCAGGCTCACTGCCGGGCGATATGCAGAGATTGTTCAGACCAAAGAACCGTGGCACATATCATATGGAATACGGTTATTCAAATATGGGATACGAGGTTAACGGTGCACTCGGTGTTAAGCTTGCAAATCCTGAGTCGCAGGTTTATACATTCTGTGGAGACGGCTCATTTTTAATGGGACACAGCGAGCTTTATACCTCTCTTCAAGAGGGGCTAAAGATTAACGTTTGTGTGTTTGATAATATGGGCTGGGGTTGTATCGAAAACCTACAAAACAATCAAGGCACAGACACATTCGGCACTGTATTCAGAGCAAGAAATCCTGTTACAGGTATGCTTGACGGAGACGAAATTGCTATCGACTTTGCAAAGATTGCAGAGGGCTACGGTGCAAAGGCATACACCTGTCGCACATCACAGGAGCTACGCGAGGCTCTTGCTGATGCAAAGAAGCAGGATAGGTCATGCCTATTCGATATTAAGGTACTGCCGAAAACAATGACACCCGGCTTTGAGTCTTGGTGGAGAGTCGGTGTTGCCGAGGTATCAACAAGCGAAACTGTTGCAAAGGCTTATGCAGATATGCAGGAAAATATCGCAAAGACCTTTGACTATTAATTAAATCAAAATTAAGGAGATAACTTATGCTTAATCCGGAAAAAGTAAAACTTGCTATTGCTCCTATCGGTTGGACTAATGACGATATGCCTGACTTAGGCGCAGAGAATACATTTGAGCAGTGCATTAGTGAAATGGCACTTGCAGGCTTTAAGGGCTCGGAAATCGGAAACAAATATCCTGCCGATCCTGACGTATTAAAGCCATATCTTGATATTAGAGGACTGCAAATTTGTAATGCGTGGTTTTCTTCATACTTGACCTCAAAGCCTTACGAGGAAACTATTGAGGCATTTAAGGCTCATTGTGATAAGCTACATAAGCTCGGTGCAAAGGTTATCGGTGCATCAGAGCAGGGCAACTCAATTCAGGGCTGTCTTGACAAGTCAATCCTTGACGAAAAGCCATACTACACCGATGAGGAATGGGAAATTGTTGCAAAGGGCTTTAATGAAATGGGTGCTTATGCAAAGTCAAAGGGTATGTATTTTACTGTTCATCATCATATGGGTACAGGTGTACAGACAGTTGAGGAAATTGATAAGCTAATGGAGCTGACTGACCCTGATTTAGTTTATCTTCTGTTTGACTCAGGTCACTTGACCTTTGCCGGTATCGACCCTGAGCCTGTACTGAGAAAGTATGTAAATCGCGTTAAGCACGTTCATCTAAAGGATGTTAGACTTGATGTTTATAATAATCAGGTTGTTCCTAATCATATGTCATTCTTGGACGCTGTAAGAGCAGGTGTGTTCACAGTTCCGGGCGATGGCGATGTTGATTTCAAGCCTATATTCGATATTCTTGATGAAAATGATTACGAGGGCTGGGTAGTAGTTGAGGCAGAGCAGGACCCTGCAAAGGCTAACCCATTCGAGTATGCTGTTAAGGCAAGAAAGTATATCGCTGAAAAGGCAGGATTATAATTATAATCACAAAAAATTATCCCCAAGCAGTTTTTTCTGCCTGGGGATTTTTCTGTCTTATTTTTTTATTACCAGCCAAGTCTGACAATCTCGATAGAGCATTTGCCTGTGCCGTATTTGTAGCAGGCCTTGTGTCCCTCAGGTGTGAAAATATCAATTCTGCCGACTGTTGACAGACCTGAGCCACCGCGGTCAACTACTGTATAGTTTGTGCCATCAACATTGATAACTGAGCCTAAAGGAAGCCAGTTACAAGCGATGTAGTATGGGTTAGCCATACCGTTAGTGATTTTTTTACCGCTTGCAGTAATGCCTCTGCCGTTGCCGTTACAGGTAGCGCAAGCGCAGTAGTGTGTATATTTACCGGTAATCTTTTGACCGACAGAAAAGCCGTTCTTTGATGTTACACCGTTAGACTTAACACCTGATGCGCCACTTGTCTTTTTGGTGCCAACCTTAACTACCTTTGAAATAGGCTTTTTTGTTACCTTGCGAGAAAGCTCGGTTTTGCTGTCTTCCTTGCCGTTAACATACTTAACCTTGTATGTTACCTCGGCCTCGCCTTTAACGCCCTTTGTAACAACCTTAGTTGTGCCTGCGGTCATAGAGCCGTCATTTTCGCTTCTTGTTGAGTATGCAACGCTCTCTTTCTTTGTTACCTCCTTGAACTCAACACGATTAACCTTAACCTGCATATTTTCCTTTAACTCGGTGTTTTCGGCAGGACTTGTAAAATCGTCATCGCCAAGTGTAACCTGTGCGAGTGCTAATAAATCAGAAACAGTGCCCTGATAAATTGCATACTTTGTTGTTTTGCCGTCAACTGTTAGTGAAACAGCCTTTGGCGAATGGATGGTAATTACCATACCGTCCTTTACAGCATCTGTCAGCTCATAATTAAGCTTTGAGTCAGCTGCAAGTGTGATGCCTAACTCGTTTAACGCGTCCTCAACATTATTAGCATAAACGCTGTAATTGTTAATTGCACCGTTAAATTCGATGTTAATGCTGTTTAGCTTGTCAATCTTGATAATTCCGCCCTCACCTGCGATGAATTGGCTGATATCAAGTTTATCACTGTCGGCTAAAGTAACGTTAGCCTGTGATAAGATTGTGATAGGTTCCGTCTCATTAGTTGTAATTACTACGCTATCGTTTTCAACAACAACCTCAACATTGTATTGTGCTGTCATATCAGCGAATGCTGTTGTAGCAAGAAAAATGATTGCAACGATAACTGTAACTACTGCTGTTAGGATTGCACGGCTGACGCCCTTAATGCCCACAGCATTTGATTGGTTTATCATCTTAATCTCCTTTGTTCTTCGGAAATATTAGGTCCTTGGTTTATTGTTTTAAATTCCTAATATCAGTGACAAAAGCCACCAAACAGAAAAGTAAATTTTTCCGCTTTACCGTTATTATTTCCCCGAGCGTTTGTCATTATAGTCACAAATGCATATACTGTCAACAATTTCAATATGATGATTTTGTATATAATGCACAAAACAAAAGTGCGAATTTGAGTATAATACCAAAAATGAGACTACATCTTGTGGTTCTAAAATTTAGCACTTTAATGCGTGATTATAATTTTTTGTTAAAACATTAGAAATCAGCCACAAAAATTTATAATTTTGTAACCTTTTTGTATCTTTTTAATCGACAACACTATATATTGTATATATGCGATAAATATGCGAGTTATACCACTAAATATTGATTGGAAAAATTTACATATTTTTTCATAAAAAAACAGCCTACATCAAATATGATATAGGCCATTAATTATAATATATATATTATATATAATATATTTAAAACTATTATATATGTCACATAGCGATACATTTACTCGCTTTATGTCGAAAGATTACTGATTGTTTTGTTGTGTCAAAACAGAGCTCATTAGGTTTGATTTCTTCTTTTTCGGCTTGTAAGCGGGAGGATTAGAAAGCTTTTTTGAAAGACCGCCTTTTTTAGCTGTAATCCTGTTAATCTCGTGAACAGGACCCGACATATAGTCGCTCATATATTTTTCGGCTGTTTCCATAAGCTTTTTGTCATTTTTCATTTCGCCGAGAATTGTAACACCGATAATATCCTGAACCTCGTTTGTGCCGTCCTCATAAACCTCGTTTAGCATCTTAAACAGCTTTTTCTGCTCTGCCTCACTACCGTTAGCGATAATGTCCATAACCTTTGGTGTGCCGATTTCAAGGAAGAATGTTTCAGGAAAAAACTCGCCGTATTGAACAATGTTCTTTTTTATATCGTCCTTGAATTCAGGATACAGAGTGCCGAAACGGTTAGCA
>CALZMC010000090.1 GCA_945788455.1 uncultured Clostridia bacterium | reverse complement strand
ATATCCTTCTTTATATTTGTGAACAGTACTCATCATTTTTCTCATTGAGTCAAACGGTGCCTCCATAACTCGCGGAAATGCTTTTTCGAGGTCGTATTTAGGCATTTCAAGAGTGTTTGCATAAGCAACGAGTGCTGCCTCGGTCGGCTCGCCCTTAACATTGCCCTCGTCATCAAGCTCTGCATCACAGCAAAGCGCCATAGCAGATGCAAGTAGCTTTTCGTCACTGCCTTTATATTCAACGACAGTCATTTTGTTTTGTGTAAGTGTACCTGTCTTATCAGAGCAGATAATCTGGGTACAACCAAGAGTTTCAACGGCAGTAAGCTGTCTGATAACTGCATTGCGCTTGCTCATCTTTGTTACACCGATAGAAAGAACGATTGTAACAACAGCGGCAAGTCCCTCAGGAATTGCGGCAACTGCAAGAGAAACGGCAACCATAAAGGTGTCAAGAACACCGCTAAAGGTAATAGCACCCGTTCCTTCGACAACGATCGAACGAATAATATCGAATGCAAAGATAAATACACAAATACCGAGAACAATGAATGACAAAATCTTTGACAACTGATTTAGCTTGATTTGAAGAGGTGTATCGCCCTGCTCTGCCTTTTCAAGAGCATCGGCAATCTTACCCATTTCGGTATCCATACCTGTTGCAACAACAACAGCCTTGCCGTGACCGTAAACAACATTTGAGCCCATATAGCACATATTTTTACGGTCGCCGAGAGGAACATCATCACTGCCAAGCGGGTCAATAATCTCCTCCTGCTTATTTACGGGAACAGACTCGCCTGTCAGCGCCGCCTCCTCAATCTTCATTGAAGCACAGCTGATAATTCGGCAATCGGCAGGAACACTGTCGCCTGCCTCAAGCACTACAACATCACCGACAACAAGCTCCTCGCTCCTAATGTCAATCAGCTTTCCGTCACGAATAACCTTTGACGTTGCGGCGGCAATCTCTTGAAGTGCCTCTATCGCCTTTTCAGCCTTGCTTTCCTGATAAACACCAAGCACGGCGTTAATAAGAACAACTATCATAATGATAATAACATCGGCATATCCCTCGCCCTCGCCGCCAAATGTAGCGGTAATAGCAGAGATGAATGCAGCGACTATCAAAATGATAATCATCGGGTCTGCAAGCTGACTCAAAAACTTGTGGAATAATGATTCCTTTTTGCCTTCGGCAAGCTTGTTTTTTCCGTTTTTTTCAAGTCTTTCGGTGGCATCAGCAGTAGTTAAGCCCTTTTCACTTGACTTGATTTCGTCAAAAACAGCTTCCTTTTCCTTTAAATATTCTTTCATATCAATTCTCCTTTTTAGAGATTTATATACAGATATTATTATGCCCAATTCTGTTAGCTTAAAGATAACAAAAAACTCGTACATAGCAAATACTATGTACGAGTCTCATTCTTTAAAACTAAACCAGCCAATATAGGCAAGCTGTTGATTTAGCTCCCACAAAAAGCTTGTGTGGAATTACTCCCTCGAACTGCCTGTAATTATAGCATAAATTTGAAAAAATGTCAACTAATGCCTTGATTATAATATTTGTTAGATGATATAATATAAATATGAAAAATTATCACACACATACAACCAGATGCCGTCACGCATTTGGAAAGGACAGAGATTACATTGAAAAAGCAATAAAGGCAGGCATCACGGAGCTGGGCTTCAGCGACCACGCACCAATGCTGTTTCCCGATGAAAAATATTATTCAACCTTTAGAATGTATCCAAATCAGGTTGATGATTACATCAATTCGGTAAACTTGTTAAGAGAGGAATACAAGGACAGAATTAAAATTCATCTCGGCTTTGAGATTGAATATTTGCCCGAGCTTTTTGAAAAAACAAGCGAATGGCTTGAGGAAAAGGGTGCTGAATATTTTATTTTAGGTCAGCACTTTACTAATAACGAATACGACAAGGGTTCATTTTATTGTGGCTCAAAAAGTTATAGCAAAAAGGATTTTGACAAATATATAAATCAGGCTCTTGACGGCTTAAAGACAGGAAGGTTTTTGTATATCGCTCATCCCGACCTTTTTAACTTTAAGGGCAGTACAAAAATATATATCGAAAAAATGACATATTTCTGTACCGAAATAAAAAAGCTGGGCTTTCCTGTCGAGTTCAATCTTCTCGGCTTCGCACAAAACAGAAATTATCCCGACAGGCGATTTTGGAAAATTGTCAGCGAGGTCAAAAATGATGTTGTCATCGGCTTCGATGCTCACTCGCCTGAGGTATTTCAAAACAGAAAGATTTATGACGATGCAGTAGCATATCTTCAAAATCTCGGTATTACACCGATTGAGCTTGAATTTAGGGCAACTGCAAAGAATAAATAAAAATAGTAATAAATGCACAAAAAAACAGGAGTAAGCTTCTTCGCCTACTCCTGATTTTTATTTTTTAGCTATAAAAAATTATTCAGCGTCTGCCTTTTTTGTTGCTTTCTTGGCAGGAGCCTTTTTTGTTGCTTCTTTTGGAGCCTCCTCGGCAGGAGCTTCCTCTACAACAGCATCTTCCTTTTTAGCCTCAACGATTTCAATTTCGTTGTCACACTCAAAGAAATCATTATCATCAAAATATTCAGGCTCCTTTGTTCCGAGTAGCTTTTGTACAGCAAAATAAGCAGCTGCAGCAAGAGCCGCAAGAGCAATGATAGCGCTGATAACCTTAACAATCTTCTTGAAATTCATAATAGTTATACCCCTTTCAAAAGTCTAATTATATTATAGATACAATGAAGGATAAAGTCAAGAGCCAAAAAAATAAACTCCTGTTAAAAACAGGAGTAATTTTTTCTAAAATATTATACTAAATACTAAGATTAAGCGTTAGCTTTCTTTGCAAGAGAGCTCTTCTTTCTTGCAGCACAATTCTTGTGGATAAGGTTGTTAGCAGCAGCCTGGTCAATCTTCTTAACAGCTTCCTTAACAAGTACGTCCTTGTCAGCAGCGTTAGTCTCAATAGCTGTGTTAGCCTTCTTGATAGCAGTTTTAAGTGCTGAATTAGCAGCCTTGTTGTTAGCAGCCTTAACAGCGTTAACCTTTACTCTCTTCTTTGCAGACTTAATGTTTGGCATATTTTTCACTCCTTCATAAGCGGTTTAGGTATATAGGGATACTCCCTTTTTAGTTTTCAATGCTTATGTATATTATCACAACTTATATAAAAATGCAAGTATTTTTTTATTTTTGGGCATACTTTTATTAAAAAAATAATGTTTTCAAGGTGAATATTATGGAAAATCGCACCGATTTAGCGCTCGAATCGTATGAAAATATCAATAAAACAAAAATTGACGGAGCAAAGGTAGAAATAAATAATAACACAACAACCGTCACGGTTTTTAACGAAAACGGTGCAAAAGAACTAAATAAGCCGATAGGTAAATATATTACCTATTCCATGCCGTCAATGATAAGCGACAGCGATATTTTTAACGGGATTATTAATGATATATCACTAATACTGAAAGACTTACTGCCTAATAAAATCAGCTCAGTGCTTGTTGCAGGAGTCGGAAATCTTGACATTACGGCAGACGCATTAGGTCCTAAATCAAACGACTATGTTTTGGCAACCCGTCATTTGCTTGATAACGAAATATTTAAAGACTTTTTTGACGTTTCAAGTGTTTCGACAGGAGTATTAGGCGACACGGGAATTGAGTCTGCAGAAATAATCAAGGGTGTTGTTGACACGATAAAGCCGTCATGCGTTATTGTAATTGACGCACTCTCCGCCGGCTCAAAGGAAAGGCTCGGCACTACCGTTCAGCTTTCAAATACAGGAATTTCCCCCGGCTCCGGAGTAGGCAATCACAGATATGAAATATCAAAAAATACACTCGGTGTTCCCGTAATATCAATCGGTATCCCGACTGTTCTGTCAACTGCAATGCTGAGCGATGATGACAACCGACCGATGTTTGTTACCCCACGAGAAATCGACAAAATTATCGAGCAGGGCTCAAGGCTTATAGGTATGGCTATCAATGTTTCATTCCAAAAGCACCTGAGCATAACCGATATTCTCTCGCTCGTTGGATAGCTTAATACAAAAATGCCACCCTATAATTCAATAGGGTGGCACAGACTGACTGATTTTTTGTTATTGCTTCAAATAAAGCCAAAAG
>CALZMC010000089.1 GCA_945788455.1 uncultured Clostridia bacterium | reverse complement strand
TAAATTAATATTTAGTAAATATTTAAAATCTGATTTGGAATTTTAGACGGTAAACCTGATTTGTCTTATTCTTATAAATTTCGTTGCAGTGAGCATCCCAGCTATCATATCCGCCAACACCCTGCTGACGGGCAATAAGTCTTACTACCGTCTTGTCATATTCAGGCAAATCCTTTTGGTGCCATGTGTTCTCAACTTCCTTTGGAAGATAGTGAGCAACATTAAGCTCCATTTGAGGCTCGGCAACAACGGAGAATACCTTTTTGTCGCCAACGATTGTTGCGTAACGAACACCGGTTCTGTTACCGCATTCCTGTGGCTTTAGATAGTCAACCCACATATCGTTAACGGTTGTGTTGTAAAGACCAATCATCGTGCCGTTGCATCTGTCAATATAGTTTTCCTCGGGACCTCTGCCAAGGTAGGTAACATTTTCAAAATCCTTTGGAAGCTCGAAGAGAACCGAAACCTCGGGAATTTCAGGCAATGTATCATCAGGAGTAAACTGAAGGTCAATTTCCATTCCCTTTGACGTAATTGTATAAACGACAACTGCCTTTGATACAGGCTGGGTGCAAACGGTTGCACCTCCGGTTACGATAACCTTTCTGCCGTTCTCTAAAATCTTGTAGTTATGGATAGACCACTTCGTGTTGTTGAAGATGCCCGGTGTATCGCCTGCGTCTCTCCAACAGCCAAGTCTTGAGCCGGCTCTGTTGCCTCTGTCGTTATCGGTCATAGCTCTCCAGAAATTGAGCCTCATAGGAGCCTGAAGAAGCTCCTCGCCGCCGATTTTTATTGAATAAAGCTGATTTCTCTCTCTGCGCTCAAAACGAATATTAACATCATCGCTGATAATACGAAGTGAGCCGTATGTGTCGTTAACAATAAGCTCATCGCCTGTCTCAAGCTCGTCATAGGTATTCTCAAACTCGTTGATAACAAACTGCTCGTATGCAACAACGTGTCCCTCGTCACACCAAGAGGTTGCCTCCTTTGTCTTTAGCTCAAGATTTAGGTAGCACTCTGTGTTGTTAACACGGCTTAGCTCAAGGTCGATAACCTTCTTCTCGCCGGGAGCAACATCAACAGTAATAACACCGCTGCAAAATTCGCCCTTATCGGAGCACTGACACCAATGAAGCTCGTACTCGTTAAGGTTAGTGAACATAAATTTATTTTTAATTTCGATAACGCCCTTTTGAGCATCAATAGCATTAAAGTCAACATTTTGATATAGCTTTTTGATTTCGTCAAGCTTTGGAGTTGGCTTTCTGTCGCCGAATAACAAGCCGTTACCGCAGAAATGACCGTCATGCGGATTTTCGCCGAAATCGCCGCCGTATGCAAGATACTCAACACCGTTTTCATCGGTAGTCATAATGCTCTGGTCAACCCAATCCCAAACAAATCCACCCTGCAGGCAAGGATACTTATCCCACAGTCTTGTATATTCATCGGTTGAACCGCAGGAGTTACCCATAGCGTGAGTATATTCACAGAGAATGAACGGTCTTCCGTCACGTTGTGTCAGTGCATATTCCTCACAAAAATCAGGTCTTGCATACATTTTTGACTGAACATCGCTGAGCTCCTTTTCGTCAGGTGCTCTGTCACACTCAAAATGTACAAAACGGGTATCATCGGTTTCCTTTAGATACTTATACATTTTCTTTGGAGTTTCGCCGCCGAGCGACTCATTACCAAGCGACCAGCATACAACAGATGTTACATTTTTATCTCTGTGATATGTAGCCTTAATGCGCTCCATACAAGCCTTCTCCCACTCGGGACGAGACGCAGGAAGCTGAGGACAGCCGATAATCTGTGACCAGCCTGTTCCGTGAGTTTCCATATTATTTTCGTCAATTACATATAGGCCGTATTCGTCACAAAGCTCCAAAAATCTCGGGCAATTCGGATAGTGAGATGTACGAACGGAGTTGATGTTATTCTTCTTCATCATCTCTATATCGTATCTCATAACCTCTTCTGTGAGGTATCTTCCTGTATTGCAATCGAATTCGTGTCTGTTTGTGCCCTTGAAGACAACGCGCTGATTGTTAATTCTTATAATGCCGTCCTTTATTTCGACTGTTCTAAAGCCGATTTTTTGGCTTATATGCTCAATAGGAGTTCCGTTATCCTTTAGGGTTAGAACAAGTGTATATAGGTATGGGCTTTCACTTGACCAAGTCTTTACATCGGTAACGATAGCCTTTAGCTTTGTGTTATGGTCCTCATCGGCATACTGACAGTCAAGCGCAACAGTAACGCCGTCTGCGTCAAGAATACTCATATCAATGCTAAGGCTCTCATAAATGCCGTTAGTTTTTACATTAACATCAACATAGCCGTCACTTAAAGTGATATCAGGCTTTGCAACAACGGTATAGTCGCGAATATACTGTCTGTCGGTAGTGTAAATATACACATCTCTAAAGATACCGCCGAGTCTCCACATATCCTGACACTCAAGCCAAGAGCCTGTGCACCAGCGATAAACCTCAACTGCGATAACATTTGAGCCCTCAACAAGATACTTTGAAATATCAAACTCACTGCGGTGGAAGGTGGACTCGCTGTATCCTACTCTCTCGCCGTTTACATACAGATAAAAAGCAGACTCAACACCCTCGAAGCACAAAACAACGCGCTTTGAAAGTAGGCTTTGGCTTACATTAATCTTCTTTATGTAGCAACCGACAGGATTATGCTTTGTCGGAGCATTAGGAGGACAAATATCCTCGCTGCCCTCCCAAGGATAGCGCACATTACAGTATTGATTTTGGTCATAGCCCTGCATCTGCCAAGAGCAAGGAACGATAACAGTATCCCAATTATGACTGTCATAATGAGGCTGTGCAAAATCAGTCGGCTTATACGCATAATTCTTGTATAGCTTAAACTTCCACTTGCCGTTTAAAAGCTTGCAACGGGAGGATGAATATCTGTCACACTTTTTTGCCTCCTCAAAGCTGTCGTAAGGCATAAATGTTGCGTGCTGCGGAAGCTGATTTACAGCAACGATTTCAGGATTTGACTGCCATTCGGTATAACCGTCAATAAAATTTCTTTCCATAATTATATCTCCAACACTTTTTTGAATATTCATCAGGGCGATAAAACAGGATTGTTTTTATCTTCTGTGAAGCTTGCCCTCCTGATAGCCCTCCTGCTTTAGTGCTACTTTAACGCTTCTTAATAGAATAATTAGGTCAAGCCTTAACGACCAGTTGTCACAATAAAGCTTGTCATATTTCATCTTTTTCATAAGAGAAATTTCGTCACGGCCGTTTATCTGTGCCATACCCGTAAGACCGGGCCTAAAGCGATAAACGCCGTATTCAAGTCTCAACCTGTGCGCTCTCATCTCGCTTGAAATAAGAGGTCTCGGTCCGACAAAGCTCATATCTCCCTTTAATATATTCCAAAGCTGAGGAAGCTCGTCAAGGCTCGTTTTTCTCAAAAATCTGCCGACCTTTGTGATGTACTGGTCGGGATTTTCCAAATCTCCCGTAGCAACATTAGGCGTATTATTTTTCATTGTTTGGAATTTGTAAATCTTAAACGGCTTTCCTCTCCTGCCTCTGCGCTCGTGTGAAAAGAACACACTCGTGTTCGGCGTCAAGATATTTGCCACGCATATAACTAAAAATAGCGGCGATAAAAATATTAATGCGAAAAAGGATACCACTATGTCAAATAAACGCTTTATTTTGGTAGGTCCAAAATACTTTTTTAACTTATCCTTCATTTGTCCATCCTTAAATATATATTACTGTTTTTGGTTTTATGAACACCTACATACTGTAACGAATTCAATGAATTATACCACATATAAATAAAATATGCAATTTTTTTATAATAATTTTAAAAATTATTGCAAAAAAGTTATTTATTCTTTATAATAGCCTACAAGATAAAATATTTTGGAGATGTGACCGGTATGTAAAAAACTATTTCGATAGCGCTTAGTATTTTGATGATAATGCTATGCTTCAGCGGATGCTCCGGCACAAAAATGACTGAAGAAAACGTAAAAAAAACAGTTGACAAGGCATTTACTGCACTGTGCGAATTCGACACAAAGAATTTAAGAAAATATGTTGATTCAAAAACATTGAGCACTATCATCGGCTATGCAGAAAAGCAAGAGCAATTTCAATCCCTTGGCAGGGCAATTTTCAGC
>CALZMC010000088.1 GCA_945788455.1 uncultured Clostridia bacterium | reverse complement strand
GCTTTTTAAATCTTCTTTATATGACTTAAACATATTATCCCCCAAAAATAAAAAATGCCCCTGTCAACTGACAGAGGCAATAAATTACTGCGGTTCCACTCCATTTTATACTCAACTGCATATTTACAGTTTTAGCCGTTAACGAGGCCAAACGACTTGGAATACTATATTTCCTCCAAGCAGCTCAAGAGTGCATTTCGCTAAAGGTCAAGTACAGGTATTTCGGCACAAACCTGCTCTCTTTGAAATGACTGATTTAGTTACTTCTCTCTGTCATTGCTTTTTAACTATATTACTATTATATATATTTTTTTCAAATTTGCAACAATTATTTTGTTTTAATTAGATGCCAGCCGTCCTTTGCATAAATAATTCCGCTTAAAACAGTAACTATTGCTACAATCCAAAATGCAATTGTGCAATAAACATTTAGCCAAGGAGTACTCATTGTGATGTCTGCCTTGCCCTCGCCTATTGCAAGAAGAAGGAAGGTCATACCTGTTGTTGACATTTGAAGGAAGGTTTTGCACTTGCCAAATTTATTTGCGGCGATAACCTCTCCTGTTGTGGCGGCAATCATACGAATACCTGCAACCAAAAATTCTCTTGCAAGCATCAGCATAACACAAATATCAGTATGCCAACCCATATTAATCAGTATTAAATATGCTGCAAAAACAAGACTTTTATCAGACAACGGGTCCATAAGCTTTCCAAAATCGGTTACAAGTCCACGTTTTCTTGCGATATTTCCGTCAACTGTGTCACTTACACAGGCAATAAAATAAACTATCAAGGTTGCAACCCAATGATATGGGAATTCAATATATGCAAATGCCATTAATAATGGTATGCAAAAAAATCTAAATACAGTAATTTTATTTGGTAAATTCATATTACTTCTCCAATCAAATCATAGCCGTCATAATCTGTAATCTTAACATCAACAAATTCTCCGACAACTAATTCTCTGTCACTATTAATAATGATACCGCTGTCGATTTCGGGCGAATCTAAATAAGAACGTCCTATATAGTGACCATCCTCAAATGAGTCAATTATTGTTTTATAGATGTTCCCTATTCTCGCCTTGTTAGCCTCCTCGGTAATAGAATACTGAATATCCATAATTACCTCGGCTCTGCGTTTTTTTATATCGTCATCAATTTGGTTTTCAAAATCGAATGCAGGTGTATCCTCCTCAGGAGAATAAGTAAAGCATCCCATTTTGTCAAATTTAACTTCCTTAATGAATTTACAAAGCTCCTCAAATTGCTCATCACTTTCATCAGGAAAACCGACCATAAAGGTTGTTCGTAGTGAAAGATTAGGGATTTTGTTTTTCATTTTTAGCAGCAGCTCTTTTAGGCTTTCAAAGCTACCGTTTCTGTTCATTGATTTAAGGATTTCTTTATTACAATGCTGTAACGGAATATCAATATATGAGCAAATCTTTTCCTCGCTTGCTATAACATCAATAAGCTCATCGGTAACTCTGTCGGGATAGCAATAAAACAGTCTTATCCATTCGATTGAGTTAATCTTAACGAGCTCTTTTAGGAGTTTTGCAAGCCTGTATTCGCCGTAGAGCTGTAAGCCGTACTTTGTCGTATCCTGTGCGATTATAATTAGCTCTTTTACACCCTTTTCGGCAAGTTGCTTTGCTTCATCAATAATGCTTTCCATAGGGCGTTCTATGTATCCTCCGCGAATTAGAGGAATAGCACAGTAGCTACATTTATTATCACAGCCGTCACTTATTTTTAAATATGCCCAATGCGGCGGTGTTGACAACATTCTGTTGCCGTCAAGCTCTAACAAATCCTTTTTAGGAAAATATGATGTTTGAATACCAAGCATTGCCTTTTGGCAAACCTTGACAATATCTCTATCGGCACCTATACCGATAACTGAATCAACCTCAGGAATTTCTGTCAAAATCTCATCCTGATAGCGCTCTGCAAGACAACCTGTGACTACTATCGCACTAATCAGTCCTGCATTCTTATATTCAGCGACCTCAAGAATAGTCTCAATAGCCTCTCGCTTTGCATCCTCAATAAATCCGCAGGTATTAATAATGACAACATCTGCATCCTCAATACTTTGCACGATAGTAAAGTCGGCTTTATTCAATTTTTCAAGCATCATTTCGCCGTCAACCTGATTTTTCGGACAGCCAAGTGAAATCATTCCAACCTTAAAATTCATCTAAATCCAACCTACAAAATGCATCCTTAATATCGTAATATGAGAAGCCTTTTCGTTGCAAGGCAGCGATAACCTTTTCTTTACCGCGTTCCTGACTTAGCTTACTTATGTATTTATTTTCTATTAGCTCACAGATAGTGTTAATATTATCAAACTCGTATTCCTCTAAGGTAATATTAATTATTTCGCTGTTAATGCCACGCTTATAGCATTCCTGCTTAATGTGGTTAGTGGAATATCTTTTTGAATTATATAAATATTCAACTAAGCTCTTGCAAAAATGCTCGTCATCAAGATAACCGGCCTCAAGGTATCTGTTAATTGCTCTGTCGGCACTCTTTTCATCAACGGTGCGAAGTAGCTTTTGCTTTATTTCCTTAACGGAATGCTCTCTTTGAGAAAGAAGCTCACCGCATTTATTAAGCGCTTTTTTATAATTAATCTCGCTGACAAGATTTTCCCATTCTTCCTCGGAAATATCGGTACCGTCAGCGATATAATTATCAAGCCAAAAGTTTTCGTCAGTAGTGATTTTATATTCATTATCAAGGAGCAGATGTATTTTGTTACCTCTGCCCCTTTGGTGTGTTATAATCATCAGTCTTCATCGTCTTCAACAGCAATATCAAGCTTAGCCTTTGCTGCTGCTCTTGTGTTCTTAATTTCTGTTGCCTCTTGCTCCTCTGTCTTTGCCATTGGGGCAGATTTTGCAACATATTTTTGTTCAGCCTGTTCCTTCATTTCTGCCATTTTAGCAGTAATTTTAGCCTCAAGCTCTGCTGCGAATTCAGGATTATTCTTAATTAAGTTTTTAACATTATCTCTACCCTGTCCAAGTCTTTCATCGCCATAAGAGAACCAAGAGCCACCCTTATGAATAATGTCAAACTCAACAGCCATATCAACAATTTCGCCTTCCTTGCTGATACCTGTGCCGTACATAATATCAAACTCGGCCTGCTTAAACGGAGGTGCAACCTTATTTTTAACAATTTTAGCCTTTGTGTGGGAGCCAATCATTTCGCTGCCGTTCTTTAAGGTTTCGCCCTTACGAACATCAATTCTCATTGTAGAATAGAATTTTAAAGCTCTACCGCCTGTTGTAACCTCAGGATTGCCATACATAACGCCAATCTTTTCACGTAGCTGATTTATGAAGATAATAATACAATTAGTCTTGTTAGCAGTACCTGTCAGCTTTCTTAATGCCTGAGACATAAGTCTTGCGTGTTGACCGACATGATTATCGCCCATATCTCCCTCAATTTCACTCTTCGGAACAAGAGCGGCAACAGAGTCAACTACAACAATATCAATAGCGCCACTGCTTACAAGCTGTTCTGTAATCTCAAGTGCCTGTTCGCCGTAGTCAGGCTGAGAAACAAGAAGGTCGTCAACCTGAACACCAAGATTTGCAGCATAAATCGGGTCAAGAGCATGCTCGGCATCAACGAATGCAGCAACTCCTCCTGCCTTTTGAGCCTCGGCAATACAATGGAGCGCAAGAGTAGTTTTACCTGATGATTCAGGGCCGTAAATTTCGATTATTCTTCCTCTTGGCAAGCCTCCGATACCTGTTGCGATATCAAGAGTAAGTGAGCCTGTCGAAATAGCATCAATCTTTAAATCGCTGTTTTCGCCCAGACGCATAACTGCACCTGCGCCATATTTCTTTTGAATTTGTTTCATAGCTGCTTCTAATGCAGCATTCTTATCAGCAGACATAAAATATCCTCCTAAAACATTTGTTTTATTATACTATATATTGTATTTAAAATCAATACTTATACTAATAATTAGGACTTTTTAAAAAATAAATAAAAAAATGCTTGCAATTTTCTACAACTTGTGATAATATACTTTCGTTCTAATATTTAAGGAGGTGTTCGCAAATGGCAAAATGTGAATACTGCGGAAAAGACGTATCTTTCGGCATCAAGGTTTCTCATTCTCACAGAAGATCTAACAGAACTTGGAAACCAAACATTAAAAAAGTAA
>CALZMC010000087.1 GCA_945788455.1 uncultured Clostridia bacterium | reverse complement strand
ATGTTATTCTTGACAAACTAAATCTATATATTAACGAAAAAGAGTTTATAACGTTGCTTGGACCTTCAGGATGTGGCAAAACTACTACTCTTCGTTGTATTGCAGGCTTTTTAGAGCCAAACGAGGGAGATGTTATTTTTGAAGGTAAGAGAATTAATGATGTTCCTCCTCATAAGAGAAAGGTTAACACCATTTTTCAGCGTTATGCTCTTTTTTCTCATTTAAATGTATATGAAAATATTGCCTTTGGTCCCGAGCTCCAAAAGAAATCCAAGGACGAGGTGCGCCAAATTGTTGCAGATATGCTGACCTTGGTTAACCTAAAAGGCTTTGAAAAAAGAAGAATTGACTCGCTTTCCGGCGGACAACAGCAGCGTGTTGCTATTGCAAGAGCTCTCGCTAACAGCCCACACGTATTACTGCTTGACGAACCGCTCGGTGCTCTTGACCTGAAGCTCAGAAAGGATATGCAAAAGGAGCTTAAAGCAATCCAAAAGCGACTTGGTATTACCTTTATATATGTAACTCACGACCAGGAGGAAGCTCTTTCTATGTCTGACACGGTTGTTGTTATGGATAAGGGCAAAATTCAGCAAATCGGCACACCTGAGGATATATACAATGAGCCTGTTAATGCCTTTGTTGCTGACTTTATCGGCGAGTCTAACATTGTTGATGCGGTTATGCTGAAGGATTATCTTGTTTCATTCGGTGGTGTAACATTTGAGTGTCTTGACTCCGGCTTTGGCGAAAATGCATTCGTTGAAGCAGTTGTTCGTCCCGAGGATATAAAAATAGTTGAGCCGGGCACAAAAGCCTCTCTTACAGGAAAAATCACAAGTGTTACATTTAAGGGCGTACACTTTGAAATTCTTGTTGATGTTGACGGCTTTATATGGATGATTCAAACTACTGAGGAAAACCACAAGGTCGGCGAAACTATCGGTATGTATATCGAGCCTGATGCTATCCATATTATGAACAGAAGTGAATATAGCGGTGAGTTTGGCGACTATTCTTCATTCTCTGATGAAATGGACCACATCTCTGATGCTCAGTATAATTGGGAGGACGAAAATGAAGAATAAGCTATCCTCTCGTTTACTTGATAAGCCTTATTTAGTATGGGCAATACTTTTTATTGTCGCACCGCTGATGATGGTGGCTTACTATTCATTTACTGACAGAACAGGTGCTTTTTCACTTACAAGCATTTCTCAAATTCCGTCATATCTTCCGACAATTATTTTGTCGGTTTTATACGGTCTTGTTGCAACAGTTATATGCCTGATAATCGGCTATCCGTTTGCCTATATTTTTTCAAAATACAGTAAGCGCAGACAACAGACAATGATGCTTCTTGTTATGCTTCCTATGTGGATGAACTTCCTTATAAGAACATATAGCTGGATGACTATTCTCGGCGATACGGGTATCATAAACACCATATTAAATGCAATAGGGCTTCCTTCTGCAAAGCTTATTAACACAGGCGGGGCTGTAATTCTCGGTATGGTATATAATTTTCTGCCGTATATGATTTTGCCTATTTATTCCATTATCTCAAAAATGGACAATTCTTTAATTGAAGCGGCACAGGATTTAGGCTCAAATAAGCTTCACATTTTTCGCAGAGTTATTTTTCCTCTATCGTTACCCGGTGTTTTGAGTGGCGTTACTATGGTATTTGTGCCTTGCGTTTCAACCTTCTATATTACCCAAAAGTTAGGTGGCGGACAGATAGTTCTCATCGGAGACGTTATAGAAACACAGTTCCAAAGTGCAAACAATTACAATCTCGGCGCGGCGCTTTCGTTTGTGCTAATGATTTTAATATTGATTTGTCTTGGCGTTATGAATTACTTTGGTGCTGATGAAAATGACGGAGGTGTAATTATATGAAAAAGAAAACCTCTGCCTTATCAAATTTTTATATAGTATTAGTCTTTATATTTCTATATGCCCCGATTGCAGTTATGATGCTGTTTTCACTTAATTCAACATCAAGCACTTATGTTTTCGGTGGCTTTTCAACTCATTGGTATAAGGAAATGTTCAGCGATGTCGCTGCTATGCAATCGCTGAAAAACACACTTATTTTAGCTGTTGCAACTGCTTTTATTGCAACTGTATTAGGTGTGCTCGCGGCAGTCGGCTTATTCAATTCAAAGAATAGGCTATATAAATCAGCAATTATGAATATTACAAATGTTCCTATGATGAACCCCGAAATTGTTACGGGTATCGCAATGATGCTCCTTTTCGTTTTCGCAGGTGCATTGATTAATAAAAGTGACGTTCTCGGCTTTTGGACCTTGCTGATTGCCCACGTTACATTTGCACTTCCTTATGTTATTTTAAATGTTATGCCAAAGCTAAAACAACTTGATATTCATGTTTACGAGGCTGCCGTTGACTTGGGTTGCAAGCCTGTTAAAGCATTTTTTAAGGTAGTATTTCCCGAAATACTAACAGGTATAATTTCAGGCTGTGTTATGAGCTTTACGCTTTCTTTAGATGATTTTATTATCAGCTATTTTACAAACGGACCGAGCTTCCAAACTCTGCCGATTTATATTTTTTCAATGACTAAAAAGAGAGTGAAGCCGGATATGTTTGCACTTTCGACACTTATGTTCGTTGTTATTCTTGTGCTGTTAATATTAATGAATGTTGCACAGGACAGAGCCGACAAAAAGGGTAAGAGTGATGCAAGATGAAAAAGCTGATTACATTACTAATATCTTTATTACTGCTTTTGTCTGTAATGCCGACAACTGCATTAGCTGATGACGAATACTTTACGCAGGAGCAGATTGACTACTACAAAAATCTCGGCTTGCAGGGTACTACGGTTAATGTCTATAACTGGGGCGAATATATATCTGACGGCAGTGAGGGTTCAATGGATGTTGTTTATCAATTTGAACGCTTAACCGGTGCAAAGGTAAATTATACTAATTTTGAATCAAACGAGAATATGTATTCAAAGCTGTCAGGTGGCGGTGTGTCATACGATGTTATCGTTCCGAGTGATTATATGATAGACAGGCTTATTGACGAGGATATGCTTTTACCGCTTGATTACGATAACATACCAAATATGAAATATATAAATGAAAAATATTCTCATTTGTATTATGATCCCGATCAAATTTATACCGTTACCTATAATGTAGGTACAACTGTGCTTATATATAACAAAAAGCTTGTCAGTGAAAAACCAACGAGCTGGAATGTTTTATGGGATGAGCAGTATAGGGATAAGGTTTTAATGTTTAATAATCCACGTGACGCCTTTGCTATTGCACAGGCAGTTTTAGGACAGGATTTTAATTCTAACAATGAGCAGGACTGGGCTCAGGCAGCCGAGCTACTTGCAAAGCAGAAGGATTTAGTTAATCCTGTTTATGTTATGGACGAGGTGTTTAACCTTATGGAGAGCGGCGAATATGCATTCGCTACCTATTATGCAGGCGACTATCTTTTGATGCTTGAAAATAATGAGGATTTAGATTATTGCTATCCCGAAGAGGGTGTAAATGAGTTTTATGATGCGCTTTGTATTCCCAATTGTTCGAAGAATAAAAGGGGTGGAGAGGCATTTATAAACTTTATGCATGAGCCTCAGGTAGCTTATGAGAATTGCGAATATATTTATTATCATTCGCCGAATGTTACAGTTGAAAATAATGAAGAAAGCTCATTATATGAGGAGCCTGTAATTTATCCCGAGAATATCAAAACACAGGTGTTTAAGAATTTGCCGCAGAATATTATTGAGCTTGAGAATAATCTTTGGACACAGGTCAAGAGCGGTAAGCTTTCGGTTGACAGCAAGGCTCAGGATAAAAAGATTTATACTGAATTCTGTGTTCTTGTTGCAGGTGTAACTGTTGTTGCCGTTTTTAAGCTGATTTCAAATGCAAAGAAAAAGAAAGAGCAGGATTTAACACAATTATATGATTAAAGGTGCAATATTTGATTTAGACGGTACGCTCGTTAACACCTCAATAGATTTGGGAAGAGCGACTGATTATGTTTTAAAAAGCAAAGGAATTGAGCCGAAATGGAGCAATGATGATTATCTCCGTTTTGTCGGAAACGGAGCAAGAAAGCTTATTGACAGGGCATTTGAGCATAAGCTCAATGATGATGAGCTTGATGAGGCACTTGTGCTTTTTAAGGAAAAATATAATGTCATATTGAATTATAAC
>CALZMC010000086.1 GCA_945788455.1 uncultured Clostridia bacterium | reverse complement strand
AGATAACCGAAACGGCACAGCTTTTTGGTGTGAGTATGGACGAGCTGCTTGGTATCGAGCCTGATATTAAGACTGCAACAACTGAAACGGTGTATAACAATCAGGTTTATAACCTAAAGCTTTTGCAGCAGGAAAAGAAAACAAAAACACTCGTTATTATTATCGTTGTTTTAGCGGTATTATTGCTTTCTTCACTGTTTTCTATCGGTATGCTCAATTCAAAGCAGTCAACTATGTTCTCAATGCTTCAATCTAATATTAATGCGCTTTCATCACAGATTTCAAATCTGCAAGCGAATAATGATGATTATGATGAGAGCGTAGAAAATGTTGATGTTACGGCAAGTGTTGTCGGCTACCACAAGGATAACCCGAAAATTATCGACATTGAGCTGAAATATCATCCAACCTCGTATTCAAAGAATGCGAAGGTGTATTTTGTAATCAACGATTATGACGGAAAAACAAAGCGAGTTGACGCTGTTAACGAGAATAATTGTTTTATAGCAGTAACTGATTTTGATATTACGCTCGGACTTGATAAATTTCAGGTTTGTGTTGACGACTCGAATACCGTAACGCCTATGAGCTTTGACGTTTGCTTTGATTATGATTATTGCAGTGTGGATTCGTTTATTATAGCTCATTCATACGAAAGCAATGTGTTTACGGGCGGAAAATTCAGGTATTATTTTCCCGAAGCATATAAAACTATTCGATATATTTTTGACAGTCCTATTAAGTCTGCAAGGTTAATAGTCGGATTTGAAGAGAGCGGTACGCAAGAGATTGATTTAGTCGCTCAGCCGATAGCTGATACAGAATATGCGGGATATAATTATGACCTCAATTTAAGCGAAAGTAATGAAGAATTTATTTCTGACTCGAGACCGAACAGCACCAAATTAATTGTTGAGCTTGAGGACGGAACAATAATAAGCAGTGAAAATTATGTTGATGAAATGTCAATGATAAGCTTGCCAAAATGCAAAATCACATTTTCGAATAATAAAACAGTAGAGCTTTACTAAACGCAAAAAAGCCACGAGTTCATCTCGTGGCTTTTGTTGTTATTTATTAATCGTTATCAAGCAATCCAACATAGAAATTACGGTAATCCGTTCTCTTTTCGGCTGTAAATGCCATTGCCTCTCTCGGATGTCTGTTGAGCTGACCTGTCAGTAGGTACTGAACATCATATCCCCAAACAACTCCGCTCTCCTTTAACGGAAGCATATAATCCTGTAAGAATGTTAGAATACTGTATAGGTTATACTTAGGATTTTTCAGGAAGCCGAGCAAAAGCTCCATTGCGCAGTTTCCGGCACCTCTGCCCATACCTGACGCAGTCGCATCGAGGTATGATACGCCGTATGACATAGTCTCGATAGTATTAGCGAAGGCAAGATTTTGGTTATTATGAGCATGGAAGCCGATAGCCTTGTCGTACTTTTCGCCGTATTCAAGATATTTTTTTGCAAGCTTTGCAGCATTCTCCGGATAAAGTGAGCCGTAGCTGTCAACAAGATAAATTACATCAACACTGCTTTGACCGAGCATATCGAGTGCGTCCTCAATTTGCTCACTGCTTGCCTGACTGATAGCCATAATGTTGCAGGTGGTCTCGTAGCCGAGAGTGTGAAAATACTCAATCATCTCAATCGCCGCAGGAATTTGATGAATGTAGCAGGCAACTCTAATCATATCAACAACGCTCTCGTTTTTTGGAAGAAAATCGGTCTTGAAATCGCATCTGCCGACATCTGCCATAACGGCAATTTTCATATCGCTGACATTTTCCTCGCCAACGATAGCACGAATATCAGCCTCGTCACAGAATTTCCACTTGCCGAAATCGTCAGGGTTAAAAAGATTTTTTGAAGCACGATAACCGAACTCCATATAATCAACACCCGACTTTATGTTTGCCTTGTATAGCTCCTTGACGAACTCGTCACTAAACTCAAAATTGTTGCACAGGCCACCGTCACGAATGGTTGCGTCTAATACCTTAATATCTGTACGAACAGACATCAAATTTCCTTTTCTCATTTCCATAATATTTTACCTCGATTTATTGCTTTAAACTTTAACACTTTAAAGCGGATTAGTGTTATTATAACAAAGTGTTATTCCAAAATCAAGTAAAATTTTCATTTTTTTGAAATTTTTAAGGTTAAACGAAGGGATTGAAAACAGACGAACACATCAACAAAAGTATTATGATATTTGTAGGGGCGAATACCATTCGCCCGCATGTATTGTTTAAAATAACAATATGTATCAATAAAAACGTAGGGGCGAACTGCGTTCGCCTTGCCTTGCATTGTTTACTAAACGAAAAACGGGCGAATACCATTCGCCCGCATTGTTAATCTTTATTTTGCTATCGGGAGCATAACTCTTGCCTTGAACAAATCGCCGTCTATCGAAAGCTCAAGCTTTCCGTTTTGGAGTGTTGCCAGCTCCTTTGCGATTGACAGCCCGAGTCCGTTGCCCTCCTGCTGACCACGTGACTTGTCGCCACGAACAAATCGTTCGGTCAACTCATCGGGAGAAATATCGAGTGGCTCGGCAGAAATATTTTTAATCTCAAAAATACCGTAGCCGTCCTTACTATACACATCGACATAAACTCTTGATGATTTTGCGCTGTACTTTCTTGCGTTTGACAGCAGGTTCTCAATAATTCTAAATGCCTTTGCGCCGTCAGCCGTAACGATAGGTGGCTTTTCGCAATCCTTGACGATTAAATCAAGTCCCGCCTTCTCAAAATCAAGCTGTGCGTCAACCGTACTTTGAAGGCATAATTCACTTAAATTAATCGTTGTCAGGTTAACGGTAACGTTACCGCTCGTAACCTTGCTCGCCTCAATTAAATCCTCGATAAGTCGCTTTAGCTTTGCTCCCTTTTCGTCAAGCACCTTAATGTATTCCTGTGCCTTCGCATCATTAATGTCGCACTTTGACAGCAGGTCAACATAAGTGATGATAGAGGTTAGAGGAGTCTTTAGGTCGTGCGAAACATTTGTGATAAGCTCTGTTCTCAGTCGCTCGTCCTTTACTGCCTTATTTACTGCGTTTTGAAGCTCAATATTAGTGTATCTCATACCCTCAACAAGAATTTTCAGCGACTCGTCAAGGCTGTCAAAATCAACGACCGGCTCCTCGTGTCTCGAGCTTGCGTCAATGATAACATCAAGATTTTTAACATATTCACAAATCCTGCGAAGAACGAGAATATTGCCTACTAAAAATACAATTACGCTTAAAACTGTTAACGGTCCTGCACCGACAACGGCACAGAATATGCCGATTCCGACAAGCATTATGTTTGCAAACAGCCATATTAACGCAATCAGGATAACATTTCGCTTAAACTTATTCGGCTTGTAGGACAAAACGGAGAATGTTCGCCTTGCCGAATTCTTTAGCTTTCTAAAGGTGTTAACGACTGCCTTGCACCAGAACCATTTAAGCCCCCTAAACACGAGCCTTGCGCCCTGCCAGAATGCTACTAAAATCCAGTAGGTTAACAGGTGCTTGTAGAATTTTTTGTCACTTTTAGCATAACGGAAGGTTGACGCCGTAACAATGAACGAAAGTCCCCAAACGATAACTGCAAATGCCAAGTACAGATACAGTATTATCTTATTTAAGCCGAGAACGATGCCGTAGCTGTTTTCATATAAGGATGCACCGAAAACAAAAGCTCCAATACCGATTCCAACGGCTATGCCGAGGCTGAGCTCAAACGGTATGTAGTCGTAAAAAACAAGCCTTGCCCTTTCGTCCTCACGTCTTTTGCCTGTAATTGTAAAGTATCTAAAGCCACAGATAAAGCTGATTATGAGTAAGACTACTGCACAGACAATATATCTAACGATATGATATCTAACTGCAGTTGCAAGCTCGTTGAACGCATATATCTGTGAATAGTTGCTCGGAGCATTACGGAAAAACGAAACAAGGTCGCCTCTGTTCAAATCGGCTTGATATAGATAAAAATAGTATTCGCCGTCCTTTGCGTACTCGCTCGATGCCGTTAAGCTTGTGTAAATATCCTCACAAACGAGCTTGCTTATGCCCTGATACTTTAGCTTTCCGTTTTTTATAACAAGATAGTAGTCGCTGTTATAAACATCCTTTTCGTTAAACTTATCATCAAGGTTAGTTCTTGTTAGTTCTCCGAGTCTTGCATAGCAGTTCATTTCGGAGGCATAAAATGA
>CALZMC010000085.1 GCA_945788455.1 uncultured Clostridia bacterium | reverse complement strand
AGCTTCGGCTTGCAGGTTGAGGAAACGCTGACAGGCTTTAAATATATCGGTAACAAAATCAATAAATATGAGGAGTCAGGCGAGCAGGAGTTCGTTATCGGCTATGAGGAGAGCTACGGCTATTTAGTCGGCACTCACGCAAGAGACAAGGACGGCGTTGTATCATCAATGCTGATTTGTCAAATGGCGGCTTTTTATAAAAATCAGGGAAAGACATTAGTTGACGGCTTAAATGAAATTTATGACGAGTACGGCTATTATCTTGATTTTCTCGATAGCTTTGTTTTAAAGGGCAAGGACGGTGCCGAAAAAATCGGTAGCCTTATGACTTACTTTAGAAATACGGGTAAGTCACTCTTTGACGGTATTGATGAAATAATTGATTTTTCAACAGGCATTCGTGATTTACCGAAAGAAAATGTCTTGAAATATATATGGAATGACGGCTCTTGGATGGCAGTTCGTCCGTCAGGCACCGAGCCGAAAATTAAGATTTATTATTCTATTGTTGATCCGGATAAAGAAAATGCAAATATAAGATTGCAGGAGATCAGAAATAAAATTAAGACAATTATTCAAAATTAATTTGTAGGTAAATAAAATGAAAAAAGTTAAGGATTATGTAGAAAATGTATTACAGCCAAAGCTTCAGGGCGATGGCGGTTGGGTTGAGTTTGTGTCGCTTGAGGGCAATGAGCTAACCTTAATCTTTAGAGGCGAGTGTTCAAAATGTCTCATTTTGCATCGCTGTGCCTTATGGATTGAGGAGCAAATAAAAAAGGATTTAAACAAAACAGTTAAGGTTAATGCTATTCGCAAAAAGCCTTATTTTCAGGATGTGTAAGGAGGTATTGAGCTATGGCACATATTAAGGTTGTAAGACGTTCAATGCGTCCTGAGGAGTGGACAGATTTACGCTTCGCGTGGCTGAAAAGGCATATTTATGATGAGAAGTGGGAGATTAAAAATCTTCAAATTCGCGATGCCCGTCAAGTCAGCGAAATGGAATTTGAATATTACAGCGAGGATTATCGTCCACTAAAAAAAGGGGATATGTATTTTACTCCTGACGGTACTGCTTTTATTAAGGCTGACGTTAATATTCCCGAGCATCTCAAGGGCAGAGAGCTGTGGTTTAGCCTAAAAACTGCGGCGGAAATTTGCGTTAAGGTTAACGGAAAATTTGTCGGAGGTGTTGACCCGAACAGAGAACGAATGCTTTTGTCTCCATATATCAATGAGAATGAGACTCTTCATTTTGATATGATGGGCTATAATCGTTCAAAGCCCGATGATGAGCGAAATCCCGAAAGCCTGTCTGTTCGCGGCTGCCGTCAGATTTTTGAGGGAGCATATATTTGTACCGTTAATCATAAGGTGCAGGATTTAGTGTGGGATTTTGAGCTTTTGCTCGATATTGCAAAGAGTGAATTATTTAACGAGGATTATCGCAATTTCTTAAATAAAGAGCTTAATAATGCGATGAATTTAATTGACTTTGACAGTGATGAGCTTGACGGTGTAGATGAGTGCAAAAAATACATTGATGATGTTATTTTCGCGAATGATACATACAAGGGTAACGGAGATGTAGCACTAATCGCACATTCTCACTTGGATATCGCATATTATTGGCGCAGAATTCACGCAGTTCAAAAGAATTTGAGGACTGTACTGATTCAGCTAAGGCTTATGGACAAGTATCCTGACTTTAAATATACCCACACACAGCCTTATGTTTATGAGACATTGGAAAAATATTATCCCGATGTTTTTGAGGAGCTAAAGGAAAAGGTTGAGAGAGGACAGTTCGAGCCTGTCGGCGCTATGTATGTTGAGCCTGACTGTAATGTTCCATGTGCAGAAAGCCTTATTCGTCAATGCCTATACGGTCAAAAGACGTACGAGCGTATGTTTGGAAAAAAGGTAAATAACGCATGGCTTCCCGATGTTTTCGGCAATAGCTGGATTTTACCTCAAATTCTAAAAAAGAGCGGTGTTGACTATTTCGTTTCTAACAAGATGTCAACATGGAATGACACAAACAGATTTCCTCACAATAATTTTATTTGGCGTGGAATTGACGGCACAGATGTTTTAGCCTGCGTTCCGCCGACTCACTTTATTACTTGGAATATGCCGTCTCAAATTCAGGAGAATTGGGAGGCTTATATCGACAAGGACAGTGGCGGTCAGACTATGAATATGTTTGGCTATGGAGACGGTGGCTCTGGCTGTACCGAGGAAATGATTGAGCTTATGCACCGTTTTGACAAGCTGTCAATTATGCCTAAATGTGAGCATATGAACGGCAGTGAATTCCTTGAGAAAAATCTAAAGAATAACGACAAGCTTGAAATATGGGACGGCGAGCTATATCTCGAGATGCATCGCGGTACGTTTACTACTAAGTCCGAAATGAAGCGCGCTAACAGAAGACTTGAATATAAGCTGAGAGATGCAGAAATTTTGAGTGTTCTTCGTGGCGAGAATAATACCGAAAAATTAACCGAAATCTACAAGAAGCTACTGATAAATCAATTTCACGATATTCTGCCGGGCTCTCATATTCATCCTGTTTTTGAGGACGCTATGGCTGATTATAACGAGATTGAGAGCAGTCTTGATGAAATTATCGGCACAGGCAAAAAGTATTTTAACACCCTAAATATTAAGCGCGATGCTTTGACATTTGTTAAGAATAAGAATGGTAGCTCTACTCGCTACGGCGTTAAGGGTAATTGGATTATTCCTAATATTCCTGCGCTAAGCTCGTCAAATTTGAGGGCAAGCATCTATAAAAATGAGTGGCTGAGTGTCGGAGAAAATGTTGAAACACCGTACTACATAATTAATTTTAATGATGACGGCTCTATTGCCTCTCTTTATGACAAGGAGCTTGACAGAGAATGGGTTGACGGAGATTTCAATAAGCTGAAGATTTATACCGACAATCCGGGTAACTATGACGCGTGGGATATCCTGCCTAACTATAAGGATAAGCAAATTGAGATAAAAACAGAAAAGCCGTTAGAACTCGTTGAAAAGGACGGCGAGAGTGCTACATTTAAGGCTGTTCTTGCTACCGAAAAATCAACTTGGACTATGCTTATTCGTGTATTTAGAAGAAGTCGCGGTATTGAGGTTGAAAGCATTGTTGATTGGAACGAAAAGCACAGGCTTGCAAAGGTTGAGCTTGGCTGTAATGTTTTGACTCGCAAGGCACTTTGCGATACATCGGCAGGCTATATTGAACGCGATACTCATAAGAATACATCTTGGCAACAGGCTCGTTTTGAGACCTGTCATCACAAGTGGGCTGATATGTCGGAGGCAGACGCAGGTATCGCTCTTATCAATGACGGAAAGTACGGTATCGGATTTGATAAGAATATTATGTCGCTGTCGCTCCTTCGTGCAACAATAAGACCTGATGTTACAAGTGATATGGGTGTTCACAATTTCTGCTATATGATTATGCCACACAGCGACAATGCCGTTAATGCGGGTATAAATAATGTTGCTCTGCAGTATAATTCTCCTCTTATTAAAGCTGACGTTCAGTATAACGGCTGTGATTTTGCACCGTTATACCTACAGGCTATGAAGAGGGCAGAGGACGGCTCAATGACAGTTATTCGACTTTCAGAGCAGGACGGAAAGCGAGGAAAAATTAAGCTTTCTAAAAAGGTTAAGCTACTTAATATGCTCGAGGAAATTGAGGGCGAGACTGATACTGTTGAGTATAAGCCGTTTGAAATAATTACTATTGGAGTTGATAATTTTGAATGAGACACAAATTATAATTATCGTTATTGCTGTCATATTAGTTCTTGGAATTATCGTTTTTCCTCTAATAAATCGCCGTTCGTTTAATAAGCTTCCACCTGACCAAAAGATTAGAATTCTAATGAAGGAAGCAAATTCAATGGCTTACTTTAAGAATGTTTCGAGTGGCAGCACGGGTGTTTTGTATTTTGTGAAAAACAGAAGAAAGATACTTGCTTTTCCTTGGAAATTAGTTGACGGTCACATGCTTTGTTCACGCAAAAATCCATTTGAGCATTGGGATTATCCCGAGGAGCAGGCTCCTCTAACTGAGGACGAGCAAAAGCTTACTTTAGCGGAGCTTGAAAAGTATAATAAAAAAAGCACCGTGAAAATTTATTTTAAATAAAAAACGGCATAGCCTTGGTTAATCCGAGGCTATGCTCAGCGTGTAGAAAAAGTCTAAACAACAAATTTCTACACGCTGTCAGACTTCGA
>CALZMC010000084.1 GCA_945788455.1 uncultured Clostridia bacterium | reverse complement strand
ATATACCACCCGATATATATTATAATTGAATTAAAGATTATTGGTGTTTTGCCGAAATGGAGAATTATTATGAATTCGTTTTATTTTACAACTGAGGAGCAAAAAAGATATGCACTTGCGTGTCTTTCATTCGCTCAAAGGATTGGACTGATTGATGACGACAGTCTTGATGCTGTTGAAAAAAGATGCAATGCCGAAAATGAAAAGCGCCGTCAGGCACTCGAAAACGGCGAGATTGTTTACGGTCTAAAGCAGTTTACACTGCCTGTTTATCTTGATTTTGAGCTTACAAGATTCAGACTTGATTTTGCATCTGAAAAGGATATTGTAAAGCAGAATTATCACTATAAGCCGATAGACAACAAGGAGCTAAAGGCTTACTTTAAAAATAACAAGGATTTATTTTCAAGATACAGTGGCGACCATTTTAGATTTAAGGAGTCTAAAATGATTGTTTACAAAAAGATAAGGGAGGAGCAGTATGATGAAGAAATCAACGCAATACTTTGTCAGCTCGATTAACGGAAATGACAGTAATGACGGGAAAACAAGCGAGACTGCGTTTCTTACTCTTGACAGGATAAATTCACTTGAGCTAAATCCCGGAGATAAAATTTTGCTCGAAATGGGCTCTGTTTTTGAAAATCAGTTTTTGCACCTAAAAAATTGCGGAGACATTAACGGCGATGCGATTGAAATTGCGCCCTACGGAGACGGCGACAGACTGCCGTTTATTAACACAAACGGTAACGGCGTATGGTATCAGGATTACGGTGTAAAGCTCGATTTTGCAGGTCACGTAAACAAAGGAGACGTGTCATCATCTGTTCTTCTTTATGACGTTGAAAATATTATTATTCGTGATATTGAGATTGCCAATAAGGAGGAGTTTACAACTCTTGAGGCATACTCAAATCCCGACAAAATGGACAGAACAGGTGTTGCTGTCGTTGCTCAAAACAGGGGAACACTTCACTCAATTATATTAAAAAATCTGTTCGTTCACGATGTAAACGGCAATGTGTATAATAAGCATATGAATAACGGCGGTATATATATGACTTCGCTAAAGCCCGACAATGAGGAAAAAACGGGTGTTGCAAGATATGACGGCGTAACGGTTGAGGGCTGTTATGTTAAGGATGTCAGCAGATGGGGTATCGCAGTCGGATATACATACCGTCACGCTGATTTTGCAACAAAAGAGCTTCAAGCTGATGCATTTAAGAAATACGGCAATGAAAACATATTAATTACAGGAAATTACCTGAAAAATATCGGCGGCGATGCAATAACTCCTATGTATGCGCTGACTCCGCTTGTTGAGCATAACGTATCAGACTCGTGTGCCACGGAAATGAATGACCGTGTTTACTCGAAGCCGGGCAAGCGTATGGGCAAGGTTGCTGCGGCAATTTGGCCCTGGAAATGCAAGGATGCACTTCTTGTTTACAACGAGGCTGTTGACACGAAGATTAATCAGGACGGTATGGCTTATGATGCCGATTCAGGAGACGGCACAACATATAAGTACAATTACTCAAGGCTAAACGAGGGCGGATGTATGATGTTCTGTCTCGGCGAGGCTGTGCATAATACTTTTACAAACAATGTCAGCTTCGATGACTTGGGCGGTACGCTTAGCCCTGCCGGAAATCCTGATGCTTATGTTGCAGACAATGAGTTTTATATGCGCAAGGGTGTTCCGCTTAGAAGAAAAAGAAATCACGGCAAAATGACATTAAAGAACAATAAAATTACAATAATAGATTAAAGATTAAAGGGGTACAATATGGCAAACAACAAGGGACGTGTAACAATTCCAACCGATATGGACGTTGTTAAGGAAACACTTGAAATTATGGATGAGTGGGGTGCAGACGCTATTCGTGACTGTGACGGCACCGAATTTCCGCAGGAGCTAAAGGACACAGGTGCAAAGATTTATGCAACCTACTACACAACAAGAAAGGATAACGAGTGGGCAAGAGCAAATCTTGACGAGGTTCAGCAGATGTATATTATGACTCCGTTTTATACTGCTGTTGATGATACTCTCAAAATTCATCTAATGGACCACCTTTATCCCGATATGCTAAAGGTAAATAATCACGATGATATTACAAGATGGTGGGAGGTTGTTGACCGTACAACAGGCGAGACGGTATCTCCTGATTTTTGGAGCTATGACGAAAACAGCGGTAATGTAATCATTAATAATCCTGTTCAGTTTCACGAATACACAGTAAGCTTTCTTGCTTACATTATGTGGGACCCTGTTCATATGTACAATGCTGTTGTAAATGAGTGGAAGGACGTTGAGCCACAGATTACATTTGATGTTCGTCAGCCAAAGACAAGAGCACATTCTCTAAAGAGACTTCGCAGATTTCTCGACTCTCACGAGTATGTAGATGTTGTAAGATTTACAACATTTTTCCATCAGTTTACTCTTGTTTTTGACGAGCTTGCAAGAGAAAAGTTTGTTGATTGGTTTGGATATTCTGCATCAGTCAGCCCGTATATTCTTGAGCAGTTTGAAAAAGAGGTCGGTTACAGGTTCCGTCCCGAGTTTATTATTGACCAGGGATATATGAATAACACATACCGTATTCCGTCAAAGGAGTTTAAGGATTTCCAAAAATTCCAAATGCGCGAGGTTGCTAAGCTTGCCAAGGAAATGGTTGACATCGTTCACGAATACGGCAAGGAAGCGATGATGTTTATGGGCGACCACTGGATTGGTATGGAGCCGTTTATGGATGATTTTGCTTCTATCGGTCTTGATGCCGTTGTCGGTAGTGTTGGAAACGGTGCAACACTGCGCCTGTTCAGTGATATTAAAAATGTTAAATACACCGAGGGCAGATTTTTGCCGTATTTCTTCCCCGATGTTTTTTGTGACGGCGGCGACCCTATTTATGAGGCAAAGGTTAACTGGGTAACTGCAAGACGCGCTATTTTAAGAAGTCCTATTCAGCGTATCGGCTACGGCGGATATCTAAAGCTTGCACTCAAATTCCCTGAGTTTGTTGATTATATAAAGGGTGTTTGTGACGAGTTTCGTACGTTATATGATAATATTCAGGGTGTTACCCCTTACTGTGTAAAGAGAGTTGCCGTGCTGAACTGCTGGGGCAAAATGCGTTCTTGGTCAAATCATATGGTGCATCACGGTCTTTATTACAGACAGAATTATTCATATTTCGGTGTTATCGAGGCGTTGAGCGGTGCTCCGTTTGATGTTTCCTTCATCAGCTTTGACGACATTAAGAATGATAAGAATTTCCTCGACAGCTTTGATGTTATCATCAATGTAGGAGATGCCGATACTGCCCAGTCAGGTGGCGAGTATTGGACTGATGAAAAAATCGTTACTGCTGTAAAGAAATTTGTTTTTAACGGTGGTGGATTTATCGGTGTCGGCGAGCCGGCAGCACATCAGTGGCAGGGCAAGTTCTTTCAGCTAAACGATATTCTCGGTGTTGAGAGAGAAAACGGATTTACCCTAAATACCCGCAGATATAACACCGAGGAGCATAGAGACCACTTTATCCTTGAAGATACAGACGGTAATGTTGATTTCGGCGAGGGCAAAAAGAATATTGTTGCGCTTGAGGGTACAACCGTTCTTGTTCAAAATGCAACAGAGCTTCCGTTTGCAGTAAGACATGCCGAGGAGGTTCAAATGGCTGTCAGGGAATTCGGAAAGGGCAGAGGCGTTTATATCAGCGGACTGCCGTATTCATTCGAAAACAGCCGTGTTCTTTATCGTGCAGTGCTATGGAGTGCAGGTGCAGAGGATGAGCTACTTCGTTGGTACTCAACTAACTATAATGTTGAGGTTCACGCCTATGTTAAGAATGGAAAGTATTGTGTTGTAAATAATACATACGAGCCACAGGATACAACTGTTTATAAGGGAGACGGCACAAGCTTCGACCTTCATCTTGATGCAAATGAGATTAAGTGGTATCAGATTAACGAGTAATTTCTGCATTTTTCAATGATTTTTACAGCAAATAACACTTTGTAAAAGCAAAGTGTTATTTGCTCTATTACTTTTCTATTGACTTTTTTGAAAAAAATGATAATATAGTTTAGTAACAAATAATTTTGTATAAGAAACAAAAAAGTTTGAATATAACGAGGTGTGGCTCAGTTTGGTAGAGCACCACGTTCGGGACGTGGGGGCCGTGGGTTCGAATCCCGTCACCTCGACCAGAAAAGAACCCACATTTGTCTACGACAAGTGTGGGTTCTTTTCAACTAAATCCGTCCT
>CALZMC010000083.1 GCA_945788455.1 uncultured Clostridia bacterium | reverse complement strand
ATGGAGGCTGCTAAAAACGGCAAGCTTGAGGAGGTATTCGGTACAGGTACTGCTGCTGTTATCAGCCCTGTCGGAAGTCTAACCTACGAGGGCGAAACTGTTGAAATCAACGATTTCAAGACAGGCGAGCTAACTCAAAGGCTATACGATACCCTAACAGGTATGCAATTCGGCAAGCTTGACGATAAAATGGGTTGGATTGTTAAGGTTGACTAACAATTAAATTTTAGGGTAACGGTAATAAATCCTAAGCAGTCCCAAAATTACGGGACTGCTTTTTGTATATTTACATTATATGAGAGTTATTGAATTTAAAATCAGCGAAAAGGATAACGGCAGAGCAATACGCGACTTCTTACGAGATTTCGGCGTGTCCTCTGCCCTACTCACAAAGCTGAAAAGAACCGAAAACGGAATAACAAAAAACGGCGATTTTGCGCGTTCAATCGACAAAATTTTCACTAATGATGTGTTAAAAATTAATATTGAAAATAAGGGCAAAATGCCACAGCCTTTAGTTAACAGTAACGTTACTGTTGCATATAATGATGAGGATATTCTTGTACTCAATAAACCTGCATTTATGCCTGTTCACGAGAGCAGAAATCATCAGGGCGACACACTTGCAAATGTTGCGTCCTGCTATATGGACAGAGACACTTCGTTTAGGGCAGTATATAGACTTGACAGAGACACAAGCGGTCTTGTTTTGATTGCAAAAAACGAGCTTGCCGCATCAAAGCTTGCAGGAAAAATCAAAAAGGATTACTACGCTGTTTGCAACGGAATTATAAATGAGAACGGCACTATTGACCTGCCTATTGCAAGGCTCGGAGACAGTATCATAAAAAGAGCCGTTCTTGACGGTGGAGAAAGAGCTGTAACTCACTATGAGGCAGTAAGCCGTAAGAATAATAACACCCTATTAAAAATCAATTTAGAAACAGGAAGAACTCATCAAATCAGAGTTCATTTTTCACATATCGGTCATAGTCTTGTCGGCGATACGCTTTATGGGGGCGACAGCGAGCTAATTAACCGTCAGGCACTCCATTGCAAGACTATTTATTTTACCCATCCTATTACTGAAAAGGCTATGGTTATCGACAGCGAATTTCCTGACGATATTAAGGCTTTAATTTGAGGTTTTTTATATGCCTGCTTATTCAACACATTGTATTTTTGCAAAAGAAATGATGCCGTTTTTAAGGCAAAATGCGGATTTTGAAATAAATGAGAATGCCGTTCTTATCGGCACACAGGGTCCCGATATTTTCTTTTTTCACAGAATTTTTCCTTGGATGAAGGGAAAATCCTTTAGAAAAATCGGCTCTCTCCTTCACAGAGCAAGGCCGAGTGATATACTCGATGCTATGCGAGAATACTGCAGTTTTTCACAAAATGAATGTATCGCAAAATCATATATTTACGGCTTTATTCTGCACTATGCACTTGACAGGAAATGTCATCCCTTTGTGTATAGCTATCAGGAAAAAATGATAAAGAATAATCCTGCAACAAACCCTCACACAGCTCACAATATCATTGAACATTCTATGGACGCATATTTGTTAAATAAACGCTTCGGCGTTGCCGAGCCAGTGGTTTTTGACACTGCCTGCACGATTACAAATGATTCCGATATTTCGCTTGAAATCGGAAAGCTTTATTCATTTATGCTACCAAGAATTCTCGGCATTAACATTAAGCCGAGCGACATTGTTACTGCCGTAAATGACACGAAAACGGTGCAAAAATACGTTCTCGATGCAACAGGCAAAAAGCGATTTTTTGTCGGCATATTTGAAAATGCACTTTCGCCTATTTCAAAAAATTATAAATTTACTGCTTTGATGCGTCCAAGGGACTTGGAAAACGCAAAAAAGTATGGTAATATTAATAATGAGATTTGGTTTTCTCCGTTTGACAGCTACGAGCATAATGAAAGCTTTGAGGATTTATTTGAGCTTGCAAAGAAAGATGCAAAAATTATGATTGCTCGTTTTCAGGCAGGAGATAACACAGAGGAGATTACAAATAATATATCATTTTTAACAGGAGTAGAAGTAAAATGAAAACAATTCCAAGCTTTCAAATCGACCACAATATTTTGAAAAAGGGCATCTATATCAGCCGTATTGACGATGATATTACTACATACGATATTCGTATGCGCGAGCCTAACCGCGAGCCTGTTATGACTAATGCGGCTATGCACACAATAGAGCATCTTTTTGCTACATACCGAGTTTGGAGACAACATCATTTATTTCGGCCCTATGGGATGCAGAACAGGCTTTTACTTTTTGACAAGAAGCCTAAGTGACGGCTACTCAATTAATCTTATAAAAGAGGCATTTCAGTTTATTGCTGATTTTTGGGGCGTTGTTCCCGGTGCATCTCCAAAGGAATGCGGAAACTGTCTTGACCATAATCTTGCACAGGCAAAGGAGGAGTCAAAGGCATTCTTGAAGATTATTGAAAATTGGACAAAGGAAGACCTAAAATATCCTACTGCAGAGGAAGAATAATCATTTTTATACATAAACAAAATCAGCACCTTAGACGATAAATCTAAGGTGCTTTAATTTTTTGAGTTGTATTATTTATTCAACAAATTCGCCCTTAAAATCAGGCTCGATAATCGGAAGACCAAGGCTTTTTACTGCGCCCTTTAAAACATCCTCTGTGATTTCCTCCTTGATTGGATGGCCTGTAAAGGTCATATAGTAAATGATTAAATCCTCAATTCTCGGAGTCATCTCGTTTACAATCTTAACATCATTATCCTTAAAGTAAAGAGTAAACTTTCTTACGTGAGCAGTTTCGATAGGTCTAATCCAAAGCTTTAGACCGCCGTCCTCCTGCCATGCTGCCTTTGAGTATGTATGATACGTCAGGTCTCCGAGAGTGATGGTTGATACTCCGTACTCGCCGTTCATACCGACATCAATAGTGTTTTCATACTCCTTCTCTCTCCAATAAAAGCGAAGCTTGTCATCATCAAAGGTCAGTCGCATTTCGTTGATTTCGCCGGGCTTATTGTAAAGCATTTGAGTTATAGAAATAGTAATTACCGATACAAATTCACTCGTCTTGCACTTGATGAGTCTTCCCGAAATCAAGTCCTCAAGTGCCGTATTTCTCTTTGTCGCAGGCAAGTCCTCAACAGACAGAGAGTCGATTGTGTTTTTTAGCTCATTATAAGCCTCGTCATTTTTCGGCAGAGCCTCGTATCCAAAGCATTGAGGAAAATATTTCCAAAATACCTTCATAATATTATAATCCTCTGCCTCGCCGCAATTAAGAACAACGAGTGCATCATAATCAGGAAACAAAAAGCAACGCTGACCGAAAAGTCCGTCTGCTCTTGCGCTGTTTGCGATAGGATTTCGCCAAAACTGATAGCCGTATCCCATCATATTATCAATAAATCCATCGTGAACAGACTCAACCTGCTTACGAGTTGCCTCTTGAACCCATATTTCAGGAATAATCTGTGTGCCGTCAATCCATTTTCCGTTATGAATATAAGGCAAAAAGAATTTTGCAAGGTCCTCGCTCCTCATATAGAGTCCCCAGCCACCGGCACTATTACCCTGACCGTCAGTCTCCCAAAACGGCTTTTCAATTCCAAGCGGTTCAAACATTCTCGGATAAAGATAATCCAAAACACTCATACCCGTAACCTTAGATATGATTGCAGAAAGCATAAATGTATTTTCGGAAATATAGTTAAACTTTGTGTTAGGCGCCATCATAAAGGTTGCACCCAAAAAATTTGAAACCCAATCTCTTTGGCACTTTTCGTCAAGTACGGTAATCAGCTTGTCGCTGCTCATTGTCAAGAGCATACGAACAGTAAGCATTCTGTTAAACGGACGCTTGCTCATTGTGTATTCAGGAAAAAAGCTGACAACTCTGTCGTTAAGACTCAACAGTCCCTCGCTGACAGCAAAGCCTACTGCCGTTGATGTAACAGACTTGCTCATAGAATAAAGAACATGAGGCATATCGGCACTGTAAGGCTTATAAAATCCCTGTGCACAAACCTTATCGTGTCTCACAACAGTAAAGCTTTGAAGCCCTAAGCCTTTTTCGTTAATCTCGTTCAAAAATTCATTAATTACCCTACTATCAACGCCGACCTCCTCCGGTCTGACATGCTCTAATTCACAATTATTTAACCTTTCCATATTATCCTCCATTATCCTGCGAAAAATACCTTTTCTGTTAATATTTTACATCAACTGTATTTTCTTTTCAATATCAATTTACGCTTTAGCCGATAATTTATAAATTCTTTATA
>CALZMC010000082.1 GCA_945788455.1 uncultured Clostridia bacterium | reverse complement strand
CTTAACCGTGCAACACAGTCAACAAGACAGCCCGGTTCTTCAATTAAGCCTATTGCCGTTTACGGTCCCGCTCTCCAAAAGAGCCTTGAGGACGATGACGTAAATATCTATTGGTCAACCATTATTAAGGATGCACCTCTAATGATAGTTGAGGGCGAGCCTTGGCCACATAACCAGGGCGGTGGATATTCTAATAAAAATATGACATTACAGCAGGGACTTGCCGACTCAAAGAACACAATTTCTGCAAGAACACTTGATAAGATTGGCGTTGACTATGCTTATGATATGCTGACAGAGAATTTCCACCTGTCAACAACAGACAGTGTTCGTGATGTTGATTATGGACCTCTGGCTATCGGCTCACTGACTTACGGTGCGACTGTTCTCGATATGACGGCAGCTTATGTTGCTTTCGGCAACGGCGGTTATTATTACGAGCCGTATTGTTACTTCAAGGTTGAGGATAGTAAAGGAAATGTAATTATAGAAAAGAAGCCTGAGCAGACTAAGCAGGAGGCTTTATCAGAGAATACTGCCGGTGTTATGAACAAGCTACTCCAAACTGTTATGACACAGGGTACAGGTACCTCATATAAGCTCTCGGGTATCGAGTGCTTCGGCAAAACAGGTACAACCAATGACGATAAGGATAGATGGTTTGTTGGCGGTACTCCTAATTATGTTGCTGCTGTTTGGTACGGCTATGATACTCCAAAGGAGGTTCATTACAGTCTTTCAGGTAACCCGAGTGGTACAATTTGGAAAACTGTTTTCTCCGAAATTTATGAAAAAATGGACAAAAAGAATGTTGATTATAAAACAAAGTTCAGCGTTCCTGACGGTGTAATTCAGCGTTCATTCTGTCCGATATGCGGTAAGCTTTCTTCAGGAGACGCCGTGGGATATCAAAGCTACGGCTGGTTTGATGAAAACAACTTGCCGGGTTATTGCGGTGGCGGTCATGCCGAGTTCACCAGAGAGAAAAATGACGGCGACAAGAATAATAACAAAAAGAACGAAACCACAAAGGCAAATTCTTCTTCGTCATCGTCAACGTCAACAACATCTGCAGGCACAAATAATGCAGAATAATCTATTGACTTATTAAAGTTATTTTATAAAACAAAAATAGGGAAATCAGCAAATACTGATTTCCCTTGTTTTAAGTGGAGTAAAAATGAAAATTATGTCTATCGACTATGGCGATGCAAGAACAGGAATTGCATTTTGTGACAAAAACGAAATTCTTGCCTCAGCCTACACGACTATAAATGAATCGTATCAGCCAAAGCTTGTTAAGAAAATTGTTGAAATTATTGAAGCTGAGCAACCCGAAAAAATTGTTGTCGGTCTTCCTCGCAATATGGACGGTAGCTACGGATTTAGGGCTGACAGGTGCAGGGAGCTTGCCGAGGCACTTTCGAGCGAGACCGATATTTCGATTGACTTTGAGGACGAAAGGCTTACTACTGTTATTGCCCACGACATTTTGTCCGAAAATAATGTTAGGGGAAAGAAACGAAAAAATACAGTTGATGCTGTTTCGGCAGTTGTTATTCTTCAAAGCTATATAGACAAAAGAAAAAAGTAAATTGCTTATTTTTATCATCATAAATATATTATGGTGATTTTGTGCGATTTAGATTATTTAATGTTGATTTTATAATCGAATATTCTTTCTTTTTAATGCTGTCCTTTGCCGTTATTCTCGGCGCAAATGACTTGTCCGATTTGTTGCTGTATTCGTCTTTGCACGAGCTTTCACATATAATTGTGCTTATTATGTTTGGTGGAAGACCTGACAGCATTAGGCTTTCGTATTACGGCCTTGCACTGAAATATAGCGACTGCCTGCCTGTGTTTAAGGAGATATGCGTTTTGCTCGCAGGTCCGCTCGCTAACTTAATTTTGTATTTCATTACAAAAAAAGAGATAAATCTTTTGTTGTTCGTACTGAATTTTCTGCCGATATATCCTATTGATATGGGCAGAGCTATAAGGCTTATAAGCCTCAGGGCTTCAAGAATATTAAGCCTTGTTACATTAATTATATTAATTGCTTTATCAATATACGTTTTGATTTGCTACAAATCGTTTTCACTAATATTCATTACCTGCTATCTGTTTGTTTATAGCATAAATTATTGAGGTATTTTATGAAAAAAGAAGTAGAAAAATTACTGCAATATGTCCAAAAGCCTGCTCGATATATCGGCGGAGAGCTTAATGCTGTCGTAAAGGATAAGGAAAAAATTGACATTCGCTATGCATTTTGCTTTCCTGACACATACGAGATTGGTATGAGCCACTTGGGTATGAAAATACTGTACGGTCTTGTAAATGATAGAGAAGACTCCTGGTGCGAGAGAGTTTTTGCACCCGATAACGATATGGAGGATCAGCTAAGGAAGAACAAAGTTCCTCTCTTTGCACTTGAGAGCGGCGATTATATCAAGGATTTTGATATGATTGGCTTTACGCTTCAGTATGAGCTTAGCTACACTAACGTACTGAATATGCTTGATTTGGCAGGTGTACCGATAAAAAGCTGTGACAGAAAGGAGCTAACTCCTATCGTCTGCTTTGGGGGTCCTTGCTGTTGTAACCCGGAGCCTGTTGCTGATTTTGCCGATATTATCTTTTTGGGAGACGGCGAGGAAAGCACAAATGAGGTTATAGATTTACTCAAGGAATGTAAGAAAAATAATTCAACAAAGCTTGAATTTTTAGAAAAAGCTAAGGATATTACAGGTGTTTATGTTCCGTCATTTTATGAGGATAGCTATAATGATGACGGCACCTTAAAGGAGCTAAAGCCAACTCATAATGCTCCCGAAAAGGTAAAAAAAGCCGTTGTCAGCGATATGAATAAGGTTTATTATCCAAAGAAATTTGTTGTGCCTTATATCAATATTGTTCACGACAGAGCTGTTGAGGAAATATTTAGAGGCTGTATTCGCGGTTGTCGTTTTTGTCAGGCAGGATTTATATACCGTCCTATTAGAGAAAAGAGTGTTGAAACGATTAATGCTCAGTGTAAGGCGCTGATAGACTCAACAGGATATGACGAAATTTCACTTTGCTCTCTTTCTACGAGTGACCATAGCGATGTTAACAGAATGCTGACTACTCTAATTGACTGGACAGTTAAGGAAAATATTAATCTCTCCCTGCCAAGCCTTCGCGTTGATAACTTTTCCGATGAGCTTGTTGAACAGCTGAATAAGGTCAGACGTTCGGGCTTAACATTTGCACCCGAGGCAGGAACTCAGCGACTTCGTGATGTTATCAATAAGAATGTAACACAGGACGAGGTTATTAGAACCTGTACAAAGGCATTTGATAACGGCTGGACATCGGTTAAGCTGTATTTTATGATGGGACTGCCTACCGAAACAATGGAGGATATTGAGGGTATTGCAAATCTCGGTATGGAGGTTGTTCACGCATTTTATAAAAATCCCAACAGACAAAAAGGCACAGGTGTTCAGGTTTCAATCTCCTGCGCATCATTTATACCGAAGCCGTTTACACCGTTTCAATGGGAGCCTGAGGACACGATGGAGAGCCTAAAGGAAAAGCAGGCACATCTCCTAAAATCAATTCCGAGCAAAAAGATTAGAGTGTCTTATCACGAGACACCGACCTCCTTGCTTGAGGGTGTTCTGGCTCGTGGCGACAGAAGACTGTCAAATGTAATATTAAGAGCATTCGAGCTTGGCTGTAAGTTTGACTCGTGGGATGACCAATTCAATTTTGATGCTTGGATGCAGGCATTTGAGGAGAATGGCATTGACCCGCATTTTTATACTCACAGAAAAAGAGAGTTTAGCGAGCTTTTGCCTTGGGATCACTTGGATTACGGTGTCAGTCGAAAGTTTCTTGAAAATGAAAATAAAAAGGCTCACGAGAACAAGACTACACCTCATTGCAGAATTAGATGTGCAGGCTGTGGTGCCAATAAGCTAAACGGAGGTAATTGTGATGCGAGAGGTTAGACTTCGTTTTTCAAAGCTCGGAAATCTAAAATATATCAGTCATCTTGATATCAACAGGGCAATGGGCAGGGCACTCAAAAGAGCCGAAATTCCTCTGTGGTACACCGAGGGCTTTAACCCACATCCGTATATGAGCTTTTCGCTGCCGTTGTCTCTCGGCGTTGAGAGCCTTTGTGAAAGTGTTGATATAAGACTTATCGGCGACATTTCGAATGATGAAATCAAAAAGAGAATGAACTCTGTTTTGCCTGATAATCTAAAGATAATTGACGTTTATGACACCTTTAGAGACAACAGCGAAATTATGTA
>CALZMC010000081.1 GCA_945788455.1 uncultured Clostridia bacterium | reverse complement strand
GCTGATAGAACTCGCCGGGAGAACGGTCAGCTCTTGCGTCCTCATCTCTAAAGCAAGGTGCAATTTGGAAATACTTATCCACACCTGAAACCATTAATAGCTGCTTATACTGCTGTGGTGCCTGTGGCAGAGCATAAAACTTGCCCTTATGAACACGTGACGGAACAACATAGTCTCTTGCACCCTCGGGAGAAGATGCACAAAGGATAGGAGTCTGGATTTCTAAAAATCCCATATTTGTCATTTCTTCTCTAAGATAAGAAATAACCTTGCTTCTAAAAATAATATTATCCTTAACCTTTTGATTTCTCAAATCGAGGAAACGATACTGAAGTCTCTTGTCCTCTCTCGTTTCCTTTGATGTTTGAATTTCAAACGGCAGAGGCTGTCTAACCTTGCCTAAGGTTGTAACTGACTTTGCCTCAACCTCAATAGTACCTGTTGCGATTTTTGGGTTAACTGTATCCTCGTCACGCTTCTCGACAATACCCTCAATAGAAAGACAGTCCTCCTTTGAGATACCGTCAAGAAGAGTTGTATCACGCATAACAATCTGCATTACACCCTGCATATCTCTAAGGTCAATGAACGATACACCGCCGTGGTCACGAATATTCTCAACCCAGCCTGCAACCTTAACAGTAGAGCCGATGTCAGCCTCGCTGAACTCAGCCATTGTTTTTGTTCTGTAAATCTGTGAAAATTCCATAATCAATTTCCTTTCAAGTAAAATAAAAAAGCAGTCTTATGTCCGAATAGGACGAAAGACTGCTTCCGTGGTACCACCTAAATTAGTTGAAAAATCAACTCACTCGATAGGATTAACGCTCCCGACACGCCTAATTCTACTAACTTAACAGCTTTCTTTTAGGAACTCATAGGTGTTTTTCGCTACTCACGTGTACTGACTTTCACCAACCGTCAGCTCTCTGAAACAGAGGAAAATAGCTACTCTCCTAATCAAAGTTTATCTTTATATGTGGATATAATAACATTAAATTTAGTATTAGTCAATAAATTTCTTTTTATTATATTATTTTATATACAAAAAAGGTTGAACATTGTCCAACCTTTTAAGATTCTATTTATCGCCCTTTGCAGAATAATCGGGAGTCTTGCTTTTTAGCTTTGTATAATCATTTTCGCCTTCAGCCTTCTTTAATACGGTTTTTCCGTCAAAGGAGATAAGAAATTCAGCAACAGTATTCAGCGAATAAGTTTTCTTTCCGTCATCGGTAGTCACGCCCTCATTTTCGGTCATAACTCCTGCTACAACCTTAACGTATCTTTCGCCGTCATAATTAACGCCGTTAGATGAAACCATCAGTTTGTAATCATCGCCGATTTTATCGAGACCGAGCTCCTCTCTCGAAAAATTACTCTCGATATATTGAATGGCGTTACTGTCCTTAACTGTCGCATCATCAGTCGGAACAACGACAGTATTATCGGTAGGCTGAATATCTTTACCGTTATCCTTATCGGTATCCTTAGCCGAGCATCCTGCAAGCACTGTAAAAATCAGTACAAGCGAAATAATTAGTGATACTATCCTTTTCATATCAATTATGCTAATCGAAAATTAATCCTCGCAGTCATCACAGCAGCAATCGTCAACCTCAAACTCAAGCATTTCGCCACAGTTTGGGCAAGGGATTGTGCCTGAAAGAACTGTATCCTCGTCAACAGTAATCTCTGCGCCACAAAGCGGACACTCTACCTCAAATTCCTCGCACTCGCAATCGTCATCACAATCACAGCAATCACAATCGAAGTCATCATCATCTTCAGCGAGGTAATCCTCTACATCTGCCAAGTCCTCATCAACTGCGTCAATCTGCTCAGCAAGTAGCTCCATGCCCTCTGCTACATCATCAATATCCTCAACAAGATTTTCAAGAACATCAACGATAGCCTTAATAGCCTTTGTCTCTTTTTTGTTGTCATCTAAGTCAAGACCCTCAAGAAGTCCCTTTAGGTAGCCTAAGCTTTCTACTGTTTCCATAGTAATACTCCTTTAATTTTGATTACATTTATAGATATATTATTTACTTATGCTCTTTCCATATACTCACAGGTTCTTGTGTCAATTCTAATCATATCGCCCTCGTTAATGAATAGAGGAACACGAATTTCTGCACCTGTCTCAACCTTTGCAGGCTTTAGAGTGTTAGTAGCAGTATTGCCCTTTAGACCAGGCTCTGTTTCTGTTACCTCAAGAGTAACGAATGTTGGTGGCTCAACGCCGAATACCTTGCCCTTATAAGAAAGGATACGGCAAATCTCATTCTCCTTAACAAACTTAAAGTTGTCAGAAAGGTCAGCCTCTGATACAGGAACCATCTCAAATGTCTCGTTGTCCATAAAATAGTATAGACCTTCATCGTTATATGAATAAGCCATTTCTTTTCTCTCGATGAATGCAGTTGGGAACTTAGCTGATGGGTTGTAGCTCTTTTCTGTTACTGCACCTGTGATAACATTCTTTGTCTTTGTTCTAACGAATGCGGCACCCTTACCCGGCTTTACGTGCTGGAATTCAATAACCTGTAATACGTTACCGTCTTCTTCGAATGTAACACCGTTTCTAAAATCGCCTGCTGATACCATAATTTATACCTCCAAGAAATTAATCTTTTAATAATTTACTAATCTATTTTATATTATTTCTAATAATAAATCAATACCCATTTTGTAGCTATCCTTGCCATATCCGCAAATTTGCTTTACACAAACATCGGTAATAACGGAATTTTTGCGAAAATCCTCGCGTTCGTGAATATTCGACATATGCACCTCAACAAACGGAGTATATTCGCTGACAGCCTCAATAGCATCACGAATAGCATAGGAATAATGAGTGTATGCGCCGGCATTAATTACAACACCGTCAAACTCATCCTTGCTCTCGTGAATAACATCAATAATATCGCCCTCGTGATTAGACTGATAAAATGACATCTTACAATCACGAGCCCTGCCGTAAAGCTTTAGCTCGTCATTGATTTGCTTTAGAGTTTCGCCTCCATAGACGTTCTTTTTTCTTATGCCTGTCATATTCAGATTAGGACCGTTCAAAACGAGTATTTTTTTCATTTTAATCACCAAAAGTAATATACCATAATTTACTATTTCGCGCAAGAATTATTATATAAAAAATAAAAGCAGGTTTCATAACCTGCTTTCTTTTTAAGTAATTACTTAAACTTTCTCTTACGAGCAGCCTCGCTCTTCTTCTTACGAGCAACAGATGGCTTTTCGTAATGCTCTCTTTTACGAACCTCTTGGATAATACCGTCACGAGAAGTCTGTCTCTTAAATCTACGAAGAGCGCTATCCAATGATTCATTTTCCTTAACTTTAACTTGGCTCACTTTATTCCCTCCCCTTTTTACGGAGTTGATACTTTCTCAATATCTGCAAGAATTATATACAAAATAAAACTAAAAGTCAAGCATTTTGACAATAAATATAAAATTTCATTTATTTTTTACTTGTTTTCGCCATTGTTATTCTTTTTTTTTAAAGATTACAAGCTTGCTAAACACATAATTGAGCACAATAACAACGAATTGCATAATCAGCTTTGCAATCATATTTCCATTAATATTAAACGAAAAAAGGTCAACACTAATCTTTCCGATATTAAAAATATCAACAAGAAGCCACAAGCCAAGCTCCTCAACCCCAAGGCTGAAAAGTCTTGCACTGATAAAGCCGATAATCTCCTTAATTATCACATTGCTTTTCCAACTTTTTGACTCAAAAACCCAAAGCTTATTTGTAACATAAGCAAATGAAACGGCAAAAATCCAGCTTATCACATTTGAAATAAGATATAAATTTTCGCCAAGTATTGAGTCAAAAATCTTAAAGCTGACAAGACTGACAACAGTTGTCAAAACGCCGAAAATAACGTATGTAATTAGCTCTCTGTACTTAACTAATAAATTTTTTATCATACTATAATCCTTTTAAATAATCAGTTAATGTAAGAATTCTACCATTATAATTTAGGATTGTCAACCTAAATAAGCATCAACAAAAAAGGTCAGAGCTTTCGCCCTGACCCGTTTTGCTTATTCGGTACAATTAGCAACCACAGCCACAATCATTACCACAGTTACCGTTACCGCAGCCACCACATAATAGTAGGATGATGATTAGAATGATGATCCAAGATGAACCACCGCCACAACCGAAGTTATTGCATCCACAGCCCATATTGCAACCCCCTTTCAGCGTTTCTACATCATCCTATGTATAGGCTAAAAAAGTGTTACAAATATAGAAAAAAACTATCACAATCTTTTTAATGTAATTCTTCATTTATTAAAAAGCCGTATTTGTCAACTAAATTTCCGTTGTCGTCCCAGCTAACATAAGCTGCCAAATAGTATATTTCATTATCTTTCTCTGCCTTAACCAACAAACCACTCTATACCAAAAA
>CALZMC010000080.1 GCA_945788455.1 uncultured Clostridia bacterium | reverse complement strand
CAATGTTGCCGATAAGATTATGTTTATGGCAGACGGAGTTATCGAGGAAATGGGTACTCCCGATGAAATATTTGATAATCCAAAGAGCGAAAAGCTAAAAAATTTCTTGAGCAAAACATTAGACTAAAACTAAATATCCGTATTATAAAAACGACTCCTGTCAATACTAAAGACAGGAGTTATTTTTTGCCTAATCATATCTGCTTTTTTATTACATAACAGTAAAGGAATGATTGTGTGCAATATAATAAGGTTGAAATCTGCGGTATAAATACAAGTCAGCTCAAGGTTTTAAAGGAGAGTGAAAAAATTGAGCTTTTGCGCAAGGCTCATAACGGCGACAAGCAGGCAAGAGATGAGCTGATTAACGGAAATTTAAGACTTGTGCTTTCGGTAATTCAGCGTTTTGCTAATCGTGGCGAGAATATGGACGACCTCTTTCAAGTCGGCGTTATCGGACTTATAAAGGCGATTGACAATTTTAATCTTGATTTAGATGTTCGCTTTTCAACCTATGCAGTACCGATGTGTATCGGAGAAATACGCCGTTACCTCAGGGATGATAATGCCGTCAGGGTGTCCCGTTCAATGCGCGATACGGCATATAAGGCAATGCAGGTTAAAGAACGATTAACAAACGAGTACGGCAAGGAGCCGACTGTTGAGCAGATTGCCAATGAGCTTGGTATGAAAAAGAGTGATGTTGTTCTTGCACTTGAAGCTATCGTTGAGCCTGTATCTCTCTACGAGCCTGTTTACAGTGACGGCGGCGATACCATTTATGTTATGGATCAGGTCGGCGACAGCAATACCGACTCTGATTGGATAGACGAGATTATGATTAAGGACGAGCTGAAAAATCTTGAGCCTCGCGAGCATCGAATTCTCTATATGAGATTTATGCAGGGTAAAACCCAAATGGAAACCGCCGAAGAAATCGGCATATCCCAAGCCCAAGTAAGCCGACTTGAAAAGAATGCATTAAGACGAATAAAAGAGCATAAATGACCGACTGAATAAAATCTAACAAACCTTATTTAGCCTCCTTTGTGCAAAGAGAGGTGTCAACACAACGTGTTGTCGGAGGGATTGAAAAACAGCGAGGACGTTGAGTTCAAGCAATTTTTCTTTTGAACATGCTCGATACAAATGACCGACAAATTCAGTCGGTCATTTCTTTGTTGCCTAATTATATTATTTATGCTATTATAGTGTATAATAATATAATGATATTATGTACTGTTTTGGCAGGAGGATATAATCATAATGAAAAAAATCGGTGTTTTGGGCGCAGGTACTTGGGGTATCGCGCTTGCAAGAATGCTTTGCAATATCGGAAATGATATAACTGTTTGGTCTGCTGTTGATAAGGAAATTGATGCTCTTATGAAGACTTATGAGCAACCGAATCTAAAGGGCATAAAGCTTCCGCAGAAGATAAAATTCACAAAGGATATAAAGGACGCTGTTGAGGGAATGGATATAATCCTTTTTGCCGTTGCATCTCCTTATGTCAGGGCTACTGCTCACAGAATTGCTGATTTAGTCAGCGATAACCAAATTATTGTCGATGTTGCAAAGGGTATTGAAAGTGATACTCTTTACACAATGTCAATGATTATCAAGGATGAAATAAAGAACGATAATGTCAAGGTTGTCGCTTTGTCCGGTCCTACTCACGCAGAGGAGGTTGCACTCGATATGCCGACTACTATCGTTTCTGCCTGTGAGGACGAGGAGACTGCAAAAAAGGTGCAGGATATATTTATGAACACCTGTATGAGAGTTTACACCAATACCGATATCCTCGGCGTTGAGCTTTGCGGAGCACTGAAGAACATCATCGCACTTGCTGCCGGTATTTCTGACGGTATGGGCTATGGCGATAACGCAAAGGCTGCAATTATCACTCGCGGTATTGCAGAAATGGTTAGGCTCGGCATAGCTATGGGCTGTTCGCCTCAAACGTTTTCGGGCCTTGCAGGTCTCGGCGACCTTATCGTTACTGCAACAAGCCGTCACAGTCGTAATAACAAGGCAGGTAACCTTATCGGTCAGGGCTATTCTGTTGATGAGGCTATCGAAAAGGTCGGAATGGTTGTCGAGGGTATAAATGCTATACCTGCTGCCGAGGCACTTGCGAATAAATATGATGTCGAAATGCCGATAATTCATTCGGTTTATGAGGCGGTTGAGGGCAATGTTTCGCCAAAGGAGGCAATGCTAAGCCTTATGACAAGAAAAAAGAAGGACGAAACCGTTATTCAGTAGAAATAATTGGAAATATCTATTGACTTTTATTTCACTTGTGATATACTATCAATCGTCAAAATTCTATAAAATTAGTAGGAATTAAGGCTGACGCATAGCCTGGAAAGAGGTAAAAATGCTTGAATTAAAGAATTTAACCTTTGCAGTTGAAGAAAACGGCAGAGAAAAGGTTATTATTGATAATCTTAATTACAGCATTGAGGATAATAAATTAACTGTAATTACAGGCCCTAACGGCGGCGGTAAGTCAACACTTGCAAAGCTTATCGCAGGTATAGAAAAGCCAACAAGCGGTCAAATTATTTATAACGGTACCGATATTACGGATATGTCCATAACTGACAGAGCAAAGCTCGGCGTCAGCTATGCTTTTCAACAGCCTGTCAGATTTAAGGGAATTAAAGTTATAGACCTCATTCGCCTTTCTGCAGGGAAGAATATGTCTGTTGCAGGAGCATGTGAATATCTATCCGAGGTCGGCTTGTGTGCAAGGGATTATATTAACCGTGATGTTGATGCAAGCCTATCGGGAGGCGAGCTAAAGCGTATCGAAATTGCAAGTGTTCTTGCAAGAAAAACTGCCCTATCGGTATTTGATGAGCCTGAGGCAGGTATCGACCTTTGGAGCTTCCACAATCTTATCAAGGTTTTTGAACGTATGCATGCAAAAAAAGAAAACACAATTATTATTATTTCTCATCAGGAGCGTATTTTAAAGACTGCTGATGAAATTGTTGTTATAGCAAACGGCAAGGTTAAGGCGAGCGGAAGCAGAGATGAAATGCTTGGCGAAGTGCTAAAGGGCACTGACGGTTGCAGATTTTATACGGATAATGAGGAGTGCTGATATGGATGAAATTCAAAAGACTTTATTAAGTCAGGTTGCCGATTTGCACGAGGTTCCGTCAGGTGCTTACAATATTCGTTCAAACGGCACTATGGCAGGAAGAAATACTACTGCCAATATTGACATAGTAACAAAAGAAGATAAGCCGGGTATTGATATTATAATCAAGCCTAATACAAAAAATGAGAGTGTTCATATTCCTGTTATTATTAGTGAAACAGGTCATAAGGAAAATGTATATAATGACTTTTATGTCGGCGAAAATGCCAATGTAGTTATCGTTGCAGGCTGTGGAATTCATAATTCAGGCGACAGCGACTCTCAGCATGACGGTATTCATACCTTTCATATCGGTAGGAATGCCAGAGTAAAATATGTTGAAAAGCATTACGGTCAGGGCGATGGAAACGGTGCAAGAGTGATGAACCCGACAACTGTTGTTGAAATAGACGAGGGCGGTTATTTAGAAATGGAGACCGTTCAAATCAAGGGCATAGACTCAACAAAGCGAATGACAAAGGCTACTCTTGAAAAGGATGCGAAGATTGTTATTACCGAGAAGCTGATGACTCACGGAAGTCAGGTTGCAGAAACCTGCTTTGAGGTTGATATGAACGGCGAAAATTCAAGTGCAAATGTTATTTCGCGTTCTGTTGCAAAGGATAACTCAAAGCAAGTATTCCTCTCAAAAATTAACGGCAACAATAAATGCACAGGCCATTCGGAATGCGATGCGATTATTATGGGCGATGCAGTTATCAGTGCTATCCCCGAAATTACGGCAAATGATTTGGACGCAGCGCTGATTCACGAGGCCGCTATCGGAAAAATCGCAGGCGAGCAGATTATTAAGCTTATGACATTAGGTCTTACTGCCCAGGAAGCAGAGGAGCAAATAGTCAACGGATTTTTGAAATAACGCATTAAATTCAAATTGTTAAAAAATTTTTAAAAAAATTTAAAAAAACACTTGCAATTTGAAAAACTTGGTGCTATAATAAACAAGAAATTAATTATTGGTATCGGCCGAGTGGCGATAGTATGTGACCAATACGCTTTTTGTTTGGAGCATCAACTGATAATTGATTCTCATAGTAAGTAGAAAAAAAGACGAGGAAAGCGAAAGCTTTCATCGCCTTTTTTCTTTTTATGCTTATTGCACGAATAATGCTTTTGTGATAGAATAAAACAGCGAGGTGATTGCTGTGCTGAAATTTAAAAATGAGTCATTTAAGATATTGCAGATAGCCGATACACAGGAGGGCAAAAGAGTCAGCCCCGATACATTAGACCTTATAAATTCTTCACTTGATAAGGTTAAGCCTGATTTAGTTGTGTATTCCGGCGACCAAATTTGGGGATACAGTAGCTTTAAGGGTAACAGAGATTTAGTGAAATCTACTCTTGATACATTGACTAAGCCTGTTAG
>CALZMC010000079.1 GCA_945788455.1 uncultured Clostridia bacterium | reverse complement strand
CCACAGGTTTAGAACGAAAGGCACCTGATTCACCTACCAAATTACGCATCATTATGCTGTGAGCAAACAAAAGTGAGTCAACAGAATAAGGATTTAACTCGTCAAGATGCTCATAAATCTCATAAGCATTTTTAACTTCTGCAATGTCCTTTGGCGGTGCTATTACTCTTTTGCCCGAAATAACGGCAGTAACTTGGTCAATGCTCAATGTGTTCTGCTCAATGGCAAGTGAGGAATAGATAGTATTAATTCTGTTTGTACGCCTTAAAGTCGGATTACTCGATAAGCTTGAGCTCACACTTACTTGACCTACAAGCTGTGAAATCTCAGCAACCTTGTTTAGTATCTCGTCTGTAATTTGAAATGGATATTTGTTCATATCATCACCTATCATATTATACCATTTCATCAATCAAAAATCAACTCATCAATCATAATCGCCGGAATTTTTGATTGATGAGTGTTTTTTAAAAATAAAAAAGCAGGTTTAAGCCTGCTTTTTTTGGAGCTGATGAGGGGAATCGAACCCACGACCTACGCTTTACGAGAGCGTTGCTCTACCTACTGAGCTACATCAGCGATTATATGTAAGGATAAGACGGAGGAGTTTTCCTGTCTTATCCTTATTTTATTAATATTTCTTGTTTTATTAATCTTTCTTATTTACTTTAATATTTCTTATTTATTATCGTTATTATATGTGCCTGTAACATCGTATGCGTCAGGCTCTTCGGGAATAATAATTGCACAAATTATATAAATAATTATGCCCGGGAATGCTGCCGAAAATACAGATACAAGCGCCCAAATCATTCTTATAATAGTTGGGTCAATATTAAAATACTGTGCGATGCCACCGCATACGCCTGATAGCATTCTTTGGTTTTTACTCTTATATAGCTTTTTCATATTACATCCTCTTTTTTTATAATAATTCTAATAATGTTTCAAAAACGAATTCTACACTTGATTTTCTAACCTGATTTCTGCCGATTTCGCCGAACTGCTTTGTGTAGGTATAGGTCTTACCGTTAACAAAAAAACCAAAGCAAACCATACCGACAGGCTTTTTTTCAGTGCCTCCCCCGGGTCCTGCAACACCTGTAATTCCAACGCCGACCTGACAATCGGCAGTCCTTGCAACTCCCTGTGCCATTTCACAGGCGACCTCCTCGCTGACAACACCGTTAGCAAGAATTGTATCTGCCTTAACACCGAGAAGTTGAATTTTAGCCTCGTTGGCATAGGTAACGAATGACATATCAAGAACCTTTGATGCATTCGTTACATTTACAAGTGTACCACAACACAGCCCTCCTGTGCAAGACTCTGCGAAAGAAATTTTATAATTTAATTCAATCAGTCTCTCAACAAGCTGTTCCTCTAAAGCCATTTTATCAATCCTTTATATTATTTTGAATTTTTGCAGCAGTAAGAGTATTTTGCATCAGCATAGAAATAGTCATAGGTCCTACGCCACCCGGAACGGGAGTGATAAACGAGCACTTATCCTTTACATCATCAAAATCAACATCTCCGCAAAGCTTTAAGTTTTCATCTCTGTTCATTCCAACATCAATAACGATAGCACCTTCCTTTACCATATCGGCCTTAACAAACTTAGCCTTACCGATAGCTGCAACCAGAATGTCAGCCTCTCTTGTAACAGACGGCAAATCGACAGTTTTTGAATGAGTAATCTCAACTGTTGCATTTTCGTGTAAAAGAAGCATTGCCTGTGGCTTGCCGACAATATTGCTCCTGCCGATAACTACTGCCTTTTTTCCGCTGACATCAACACCTGTTGAATGAATCAGCTCCATTACGCCTGCAGGTGTGCAAGGTAAAAAATTATAGTCGCCAATCATAATTGCGCCGACATTTACAGGATGAAACGCGTCAACGTCTTTAATCGGGTCAATTAGGTTAATAACCTCTTTATCGTCAAGATGCTTCGGCAAAGGAAGCTGACACAAAATGCCGTTAATCTCCTTGCGTTCATTAAGCTCCTTTACAAGAGCATTAAGCTCCTCTTGAGTTGTGTTTTCGGGCAAAGCAAACTTTTCGCTGTAAAATCCGACCTCTTCGCAAGCCTTTTCTTTATTTCTTACATAAACCTGTGATGCAGGGTCCTCGCCGACAATAATAACAGCAAGTCCCGGTGTAATTCCTTTTTTCTTCAGCTTTTCTGTCTCGGCTGATACTCTTTCTCTAACCTGTCGTGATACCTGCTTTCCGTCAATTATCTGTGCCATTTTCTATCTCCTCTTTTTTATCAATCGTATTATCAATAGGCATATCGGTTGCTTGTCCGTCAGGAGTATCAAGCATCAGTGCCTTATATAGTGTACCCTTTTTTAGCTTAACGCAACAAACAACAAATGCAACCGTAAACACAAATACAATGATTATTGAAAGGAGTTGACTTACTCTGAGAGTTGTGTCGCCGATATAAAGAGAGTCGGTACGAAGTCCCTCGACAACTGCTCTTTCAAGTCCATAGAATATGCCGTACAGAAGGAATACTTCGCCCTTGAATTTTCTCTTCTTTTGAACAATGTAATTCAACACAAAAAACAGAGCCAAGCACCATACACTCTCATAAAGAAATGTTGGATGAACAGGTAAATTCGGGTCAAATTCAATACCCTTTGCAGTCAATGTGTCTGCGCTGTATTCGAGTGTTTGGGCAATTTTTTGGCTCCACATTCTAAAGAGTGCAGTAGTTGTATTTGTGCCAAACGCCTCTTGGTTAAAGAAATTTCCCCAACGGCCGATGCCTTGTCCGATAAGCAGACCTAAAGCGCCTAAATCAAACAGATTGGGAATATTAATCTTGCCTATCTTACAACCGATAACAGCACCGATAATTGCACCGATAATTCCACCGTAGATGGCAATACCGCCGTTCCAAATCTGTACAATTTCGTTAAGATGCTCCTTATAGTATCCCCACTCAAAAATAACATAGTACGCTCTTGCACAAATAATTCCAAGGATAGTTCCCCAAATAAGAACATCTGTCATTCCGTCAAGGCTCATCTTCCATTTGTATGCCATTCTTCCGCCATACAAAACAGCTAAAGAAAAACCGAATGCAATAATAATTCCGTACCAATGAATATCGTGGCCGAATATAGTAAAGGCTACGGCAGGCAAATCGAAATCAATTCCAAGCCCCTCAAAATAAACTCTTGTATAATCACTCATTTTATTTCTCCAAAAATCAAAGAATATGTTAATAACCTAACCACAGTTTATTGTGGCAGATATTACTATAACATATTATTTTCAAAATTTAAAGTAATAAATACAAAAGTGCTAAAATTAATGTGTTATCAGCGCCCTCCTGTGACAAAAGAAGTATTAGAATGAGAATAATAAATGATGATTTGTCGTTGTCGTTTTCACTACTGTTATCATTTTTGTTTTCAGCTTCGACTTGTCTTTTTTGCTCGGTTTTTCTGCTTTCGGTCTTCGGCGAGCCTGTGTTTGATGATATATTGTCATTTTTATCAACAAAATGAGACGCCTTATTTCGCATTTCAAACACTCGTCTTTTTGCCTCGTTAATATCACTTTCGCTAAAATCAGGCATTAAAACAGCTCCTTTAACAGTGGCAATACCTCAAACAGCTTTAATATCCTCAAGGCTTGGTCGGCCTTGTTTTGTGTTTCGGGGCTCAGATGAGGCTTTAATGCCATAATCAAATCAACATTCTTGTTAGGAGTATTATTCATTTTTTCAAATATAGCCTTTGCTTTCATTATCATATCAAAATCAAAGCCGTCAAGTCCTAATGATTGAAGCTGATTTGTCGGCTGACTTGTATTGCTTTGGTGTGGCTTTTGGGACGGCTTTGCCTCCTCGCCGAGTATTGAGGAGGCTACACCCTTTAGCATATTTATATCGTCTGCGCTGAGACTGTTGATAATATCGTTAAGATTATCCATATTACTTGCCTTCCATTAGCTTTTTCATTAGTTCCTTTGCCTGCGGAGACGACAATAGCTTTTCGCAGGCATCCTTGTTGCTCAAAACATTCTTTATCTCTTTCGCCTTGTCCTTGCTCAAATTTTTGCTGACATAATCGTCAAGTCTTCCCTGCTCACTTGCCTCTTTCATTTTTGAAATGTCGAGTCCTGTTTTGCTTTGTGCCTGTTTCATTATTTTATTTAACTCGTTATTGTTCATTGAAATAATCTCCTCTATATTGTATAATCAATACATACTATGAAAAAGGCAGGCGATTTATGAATGAGAATTGTTGTAATGAGTGACTCTCACGGTGCGCAGCAAAAATTGTTTGATATTATCGAGATGCATCTTGATGACGCAGACCTGTTTATATTTCTCGGCGATGGAGAAAAGGATTTTGAATATGCGACATACCTATATCCCGAAATGAAATATTATCAGGTGGCAGGCAACTGTGATTTTGGCTCTGAGTTACCTGCGTATGATGAAATAAAATTTGACGGCAAGACTGTTTTCTTTAGTCACGGTCATCCGTTTTATGTAAAATATGGGTATAGTGATATTATCAGCGAGGCACAAAGGAGAGGCGCAGATATATGCCTTTTCGGTCATACTCATAATCAGCACTCGC
>CALZMC010000078.1 GCA_945788455.1 uncultured Clostridia bacterium | reverse complement strand
TTGCAAAGAATACTGCCGTAGTTACCGTTATGAGTAATATGGGCTTCTTTAAGTTTTGTAAGGAAAACGATATTGACTGTTCAAAGACTGCTGTCGGAGACAGATATGTTCTTGAGCGTATGCTAAAGGACGGCTATAACATCGGAGGAGAGCAGAGCGGTCACGTTATTTTTCTTGATTATGCGAGCACGGGAGACGGCGAGCTTTCGGGTGTTCAGCTCGTTGAGACAGTTGTAAAGTCTGGCAAAAAATTAAGTGAGCTTGCAACAGTTATGAAGGTTTATCCGCAGGTGCTTATCAATGTTACCGTTACCCCCGAGGGAAAGAAAAAGTATAGCAATGACGAATATATTATTTCTGCCGTGCAGGAGGCTGAAATGGAGCTTTCGGGCGAGGGCAGAGTTCTTGTTCGTGTCAGCGGTACAGAGCCTCTTGTTCGTGTAATGCTTGAGGGTACCGACATTGACCAAATTACAAAGCTTGGAAACCGTATTGCCGATGTTGTTAGAGAACGTCTTGGCTAAATAGAAAATAATCGTGATGATATATGCGCATAAATTAATTTTTGTGAATAGGAAAAAATATGAGATATTCAAAAGATTGGGTTGATTATGAATTAATCGACTGCTCAAGCGGAGAAAAGCTTGAACGTTGGACAAGGGAAATTCTTGTTCGTCCCGACCCACAGGTAATATGGAAAAGTGAAAAGAAAAATAATCTTTGGTTTCAGCCGAGTGCAAGATATATTCGTTCTCGCACAGGTGGGGGAAAGTGGCAGACCTATAAGCGCGTTCCTGATGCTTGGCAGGTTAGATATAAGGACTTGACCTTTAATATTAAGACGATGGGCTTTAAGCATACAGGTCTCTTTCCTGAGCAGGCTGTAAATTGGGACTACACCCGTTCTCTAATCCGTGAGAGTGGCAGAGATGACGTTAAGGTGCTAAACCTTTTTGCATACACAGGTGCTGCAACTGTTGCCTGCCTAAAGGAAGGTGCGAGTGTTGTTCACGTTGATGCATCTAAAGGTATGACACAGTGGGCAAAGGAGAATGCAAAGCTTTCAGGTGTCGATGACGGAGACGTTCGCTGGATAGTTGATGATTGTATCAAGTTCGTTCAGCGCGAAATCAGGCGTGGAAATAAGTATGATATTATTATTCTTGACCCGCCAAGCTACGGCAGAGGACCAAAGGGCGAGATTTGGCATTTAGAGGACAGCATTTATGATTTTGTAAAGCTTGTTTCACAGGTGTTGAGCGATGAGCCGATTATGGTGCTTTTAAACTCATATACAACAGGACTTTCTGCTTCTGTTATGAAATATATTCTTGATGATGTTATTACAAGTGAGCGCGGCGGTAAGGTTGAGGCAGACGAAATAGGCTTGCCTGTTACCTCGAAGAACAGCATACTCCCTTGTGGTTCATCAGCAATTTGGACAAGGTAATTTATGAAATTAATTGAATTTAAAAATGTAGCTTTCACTTATGAAAGCGATGAGGAACAAAATGAACATGAGCAAAAAAAGGTTTTGGACAACCTTAGCTTTAGTATAGAAAAGGGCTCTTTTGTTGCTATATTAGGGCATAACGGCTCAGGCAAGTCAACTGTTGCAAAGCTGATTAACGGAATTCACTTTGCCGACATCGGAGAGGTTATCGTCAACGGTCAGCTTGCTAAGGATGACGACTCAATTTTTGACATAAGAAAAAATGTTGGAATGGTATTTCAAAATCCCGACAACCAGATTGTATCGTCTATTGTTGAGGAGGATGTTGCATTCGGTGTAGAAAACCTCGGTATTGAGCCGAGTGAATGCAGAGTCAGAGTTGACGAGGCGTTAAAAAATGTCGGTATGTATGACTATCGTCTCAAGGCTCCGAGCAAGCTGTCGGGCGGTCAAAAGCAGAGAGTCGCTATCGCAGGCATTATCGCTATGAAGCCGATGTGTATCGTTCTTGATGAGCCTACTGCCATGCTTGACCCAAGCGGCAGAAAAGAGGTTTTGGAAACGATAAAAAAGCTTAACCGTGAAGACGGTATCACTATCGTTTTGATTACTCACTATATGGACGAGGCTGTTCAGGCTGACAGAGTTATCGTGTTTGACAACGGAAAAATAAAAATGGACGACACACCCGAAAATGTATTTTCACGCGTTGATGAGGTTAAGGCTCTCGGTCTTGATGTTCCGCAGTCAACCGAGCTTGTTTACAGACTCGGTATTAAGAGTGAGAATACTGTCCTTAACGCTGACGATTGCGTTAGACTATTAAAAAATAAGTCGGAGGAAAATTAATGGCGTATCTTGTATGCGAAAATTTAAAATATTTATATAGCGTTGGTACACCGTTTGAAACTGCGGCTATTGATGATATAAGCCTGTCGATTGAGGAAAATGAGCTTATCGGAATTATCGGTCATACAGGCTCAGGCAAGTCAACTCTTATTCAGCATTTTAATGGTCTTCTTCAGGCGAATGAGGGCAAAATTTATGTTGACGGCAAGGATATTTGGTCAAAGGAAAATAAGAAGAATATCAGACAGGTGCGCTTTGCTGTCGGTCTTTGCTTTCAGTATCCCGAATACCAAATATTTGAGGATACTGTTTACAGAGAAATTGCATTCGGTCCAAAGCAAATGGGACTTGACGAAAAGGAAATTGACAAACGCGTTCGAGAGAGCATTGGTTATGTCGGTATATCTCCCGATATTCTTGATAAGTCGCCGTTTGACCTGAGTGGCGGACAAAAAAGACGTGTAGCTATCGCATCTATTATTGCTATGGAGCCGAGAGTTCTTGTTCTCGATGAGCCTTGTGCAGGCCTTGACCCAAGGGGCAGAGAGGTTATCCTAAAGCTTATTCAGGACTACCAAAGAAGAATGGGTAATACAGTTATTCTCGTTTCTCATTCGATGGAGGATGTTGCAAAGATTTGCAGTAAGGTCATCGTTATGAATGAGGGAAGGCTCGCTATGTTCGGCTCGGTTGATGAGGTTTATTCTCACGCAGACGAGCTGAAATCTATGGGGCTTAATGTTCCCGAAATTACCGACATATTCCTAAAGCTTAACAAATCGGGCGTTCCCTGTAATACTAATATCTATACCGTTGAGCAGGGCGTTGAGGAATATAAAAGGCTAAAGAGGGAGGGCATATTATGATTAAGGACATCACAATAGGTCAGTATTTCCCCGGCAATTCATTTATTCATAAAATGGATGCAAGAATGAAGATTATATTAATAGTAATCTTGATTGCTTCGATATTCGTGTGCAAAAATATTATTTCACTCGCCACAATTATTTTGGCGACTGTTATACTTGTTGCAATCTCAAGAATTGCGCCGAAAACAATTCTAAAAAGTATAAAACCGCTTGCGATTATCATTATTATTACTGCCGTGCTGAATATATTTTACGGCACAGGCGAGCCACTTGTTACTATCGGAAAGCTCTCAATTACGGCAAACGGAATTGAAACAGCAATTTTTATGGCTGTAAGAATTATAACTCTTGTTGTTATCAGCTCGCTTTTGACCTATACAACTTCTCCGACAGAGCTGACAGATGCGCTTGAGAGACTGCTAAAGCCACTAAAGCTTATTAAGGTTGATGTTCATTCGATAGCTATGACAATGACTATCGCATTGAGGTTTATTCCAACTCTTGTTGAAGAAATTGACAAGATTATGTCAGCCCAAAAATCACGCGGTGCCGATATGGATAGCGGCGGACTTATTCATAGGGCAAAGGCACTCGTACCTGTTTTAATCCCTCTTTTTGTTTCTGCCTTTAGACGTGCAGGCGAGCTTGCCTATGCAATGGAATGCAGATGCTATCGTGGCGGAGACGGCAGAACAAAAATGAAGGTTATGAAAATGAGTGCAAAGGATTTTCTCGCCTTATTTGTTGTTATCGCTCTTTTGGGTGTAATTATTTTGTTGAACTTTTTATGTAAGAATATAATTTAATTTTTTTCAAGTTTTTTGGTTATGAGAAATTTACTTATAACAATTAAATATGACGGCTCTGCCTATCACGGCTGGCAGGTGCAAAAAAATGCCCTAACGGTTCAAGAGGTGTTTCAAAACGCAGTAGAAAAGGTGTTTCTTTCACGTCTTGATGTTAAGGGATGCAGTCGTACAGATACAGGCGTTCACGCAAATATGTATTGCGTCAGTCTAAAAACCGATATGGATATTACTCCATACGGCGTAATTATGGCGCTTAATTCAAATTTGCCAAGAGATATTGCCGTTGTGGATTGCAGGGAGGTCGATGATGATTTTCATCCAAGATACTCCTGCAAAAGTAAGGAATATATTTATAAGATTTATAACGGCAGAATTAGAAATCCGTTTGACGCCGATTATGCCCTTCATTACAACAGACCTATTGACGCCGAATATCTTAACCGTGAGGCTCAGGCATTTGTCGGAAAATATGACTATTCGGGCTTTTGCTCTGCAAACAGCGATGTTGAGGATACCGTTAGAGATGTAAAGAGCTTTTCTGTATGGCGTGAGGGAAATTACGTTTATTTTAAGGTCGAGGCTGACGGCTTTCTCTATAATATGGTAAGAATAATGGTCGGCACTCTTTTGTTTGTCAATGAGGGA
>CALZMC010000077.1 GCA_945788455.1 uncultured Clostridia bacterium | reverse complement strand
CGAGGATTGACCTTGGCTCTTTTTCATTGACAGAGATTTACGAATAAGGTATAATCAAAAACGGACAAAGGAAACTGTCGTAAAACGGTAGGCGGTTAGCCCTCATTTATCAGAGGGCAATGCCCTCTAATAATGATTAGGGGGTGATGCTATGGAATATCTTGCATTTGTTGTAGTTATTCTTTTCGCAGCCACAGGCTACATATTAAGCATAAAAAAATAACCGCCCAACAGTCCGCTAAAACCAAGGGCGATTATTTCAAACTTATTTAGAGGCTAACCGTCTATCCGATAAGCCCTTTGTCTATAATCATAGTAGCATAATGCTACTATTTTGTCAACTTTTTGTTTTTGCATAACAAAAATCATTTAGAACAAATAGAAACTTATGACTATATTTTGACTATGAAAAATTAAAAAACGAAGTAAAATGAGCAAAAATCATTAAATATATTCACTAAATATGATAAAAAACACTTAAAAATATTGTAGATAAATGTTATTTATATTGAGTGGGAATAAGAAATTTGATTTTGGGTATTAGTATATAGCTACGCATCTTTAAATTTTCACTAAATTATCAATGCACATTTTTAGAGTGTTGATACGGGGCTATGAATATAGCTTATAAAATAGAAAAAGGCTTGGGGCGGTGTGGACCGCTTTCCAAGCCTTTAATTTTTGTTTTAGAGAATGTCTCCCGTTTTTATATTAAAGCTGAATTTTTCGTTATCAGTAGTAATAGTTGCAACATCATTAATGATTTCGGCATTTTTGATATTCGCCTTATTACAGAACATTGTTGAGTCAAAAATCGCCTTTTGCTCATCATTATATGTTGAAACGTCATCGCTGACGAAAAGAAGATTACCGCACAGACTGTTAACCCTTGCGATGATTTTTCTTTTTTCAAGCGGGATTTTTATATTATTGTCGCGAAGAAGAAAAACGTCAGGGTCATTGAGCCATGCTCTGCCATCAAGATGACGGCGATAAATAGTGTTAGTAAGCGTATTCTGAGTCGAAACATCCTCGCGCGAAAATGCCTTATCCTCCCAGCTCAATCCCACATCGGCACCAATTCGACAAAAATCGACCTTTCCAAACGCAGGAGCAAGCGGAACGCCACAGCCGAGAATTATCTTATCCCCACAGCATTCACGCAGAAAATCCATAGCCTCACACATAATCTCGCCGCGAGTCTTGTTGTGGATAGGACGCTGACAGCAGGCATAAAGAAAATCGAGCTTAACCATATCGTAGCCCCAATCATTTAGCACCGTATCAAACACATTCTTAATATACTCCCTAACCTCAGGGTTATATATATCAAGAGCAAAAAAACCACCCCAATTATGAGACGAATACCTTAATCTGCCCTTTTCATCTCTAACGAGCCAATCCTTATGATTTTTGTAGATATACGATTTCTTTGTTGCAGCGAACGGTGCAAGCCACAGACCTGCAAGCATATTGTTCTTATGTATCGCATCGGCAATAGGCTTCATTCCGTTAGGAAACTTTTTGCCGTCTGTTATCAGCCAGTCGCCGACTGCACGCTCATAGCCGTCATCAATTTGAAAAATGTCGAGGCTCTTATCAAGGCCTGCAATCGCGTTTAGGTCACGGTTAACAATATCCTCAGTAACATTAGTATAATAATTATACCAAGTAGTGTAGCCGTTCTTTCGCTCAACGCGAGGCTTTTTTATGTTCATTAGCTCAAAATATTTATCAAATGCCTCGTCATAATTTCCCTTTATAACAGCAAGGTCGAGCACAGTTTTATTGTTAGTAAATTTTGCACCGACTAAATCCTTTTCAATAGTTAGGGTGTTTTTATTTGTGTCGAATGTCAAAACAGTATAGCCTGCGCGCTCACTGAGTGAGCCAAAAAGAGTTATATCCGCGCCGTTTCTGACATAGGCATACGAATAGCCGTAAAAAACGCCTGAGGCTTCAGGATACTTATGCCACAACAAATCGCCTGCGCCCCAAATCCCGAGAGGATTGAATTTCTTTTTTTCAACTCCAAGAAAACGAGGATTAAACTCACTCATACTCTCGCAAGGCGCATATTCCTTTGTAACGGTCCAGCTTTGATACCCATTAGTAAAAATTCGTTCATCGCTGTTAACCTTGCAGTCCATAGTGATAGCAAATCTGCAAAATTCAATCTCGCCCTTTGGAATAACCGAAACGGCAAGTCTGTCATCGGTGTTCACGATGTCAAGTATAAAATCATCTTTGATTTCACTATCCGAGCTTTTTTGAACACCGTTGATTTTATATTCAAAGCTAAATTTTAACCCCATAAATTACTCCTTAAATTTACTGTCATAATTATATCACAAGTACATTATTATTTCAAATTAATTGTTATTTATGAGCTTGGCTACATTTGAATGTGTCTTGAAAACGGCTATTTCAGTGGTGTTCCACGCATCGTGGATTTGTTCTAATGAGCGTACATTGTGTTTTTCGTGCTTTTATGCTACAATTTCATCGAGGGGTGAAGCTATGGATCCAAAGCTAACAGGAAATATAATCGCCGAAAAAAGAAAAGCACTCGGACTAAATCAAATTCAGTTAGCCGAAAGGCTGAATGTCAGCAACAGAACTATATCTAAATGGGAAAACGGAGACGGCTATCCCGATATTACTATGCTGTGCGATATTGCCGACTGTCTTGATATTACTATTGACGAGCTTTTGACGGGCAAAACGCCTGCGTCAAGGATAATTGAAGCAGAAAAGCCCTGCGCTATTAATAAGGATAAGCAGAAATATATATTTTCTGTGCTATTCTCTATATCAATATGTCTTTCTGTTTTTTCTGCATTGCTGGGAGGTATAACAGAACTGTATTCTATGTGGGCATTTAACATACTGTTTTATACTCATTGGGAAATTATGTTTTCTGCCGTATCCTTGCTGTCGTTAGTTGCAAGTGCAATATTCTTTATCATCGGCACAATTAATCTTAAGCAAAATCACTCTAATAGTGAAATAATCAAGCTAATTAAGAATAAAGCGCTTTTTCTGACTATTATTTCCTGTATATTTCCCCTTACCTTTCTTGCAAGAATATTAGATGTATCACGCTACGGTGTTTATATGCCGTATGTAATGGTCATTGCTGTTGCCGTACTCGTTATAGCAATAGCAAAAATATTCAAAAGGATAAATGATTATGGAGAAAAAAACTAATATAATAAGAGCAATACTTATTATTTTAGGCGGAGCAATTTTTATTATATATGCATTTCCGTCTATTATATTTGTAAACATTGCAACAATAATAGGCTCGACCTTTGGGGCTTTGCTGATAATTTTAGGGGTATTCCTCCAAAAATTCATAGCTCTGTGCAAAAACCTATGCAAAAGCAAGCTTGGAAAATCGACTCTGTTTTCGGTATTGTCAATTTTTTTAGCATGCATTATTGCACTTGGCAGTGCAATGGGTAGTGTTGTTGCCTGTTCTGACACTAATGCAGACGGCCAGGACACACTAATTGTTTTAGGCTGTTTTGTTAAGAACGGAAAGCCAAGCTATTCGCTAACCCAAAGGATAAACGCCTGTTACGATTATTTAGTCTCTAATCCAAAAAGTGTTGCCGTTTTGTCCGGCGGTCAAGGCTCAGACGAAATTATGAGCGAGGCTAAGTGTATGTACGATGTGTTGGTCCAAAAGGGCATTAATCCCGACAGACTGTATATGGAAGACAAAAGCACAAATACTAATGAGAATATCAAATATTCTCTTGAGATAATTGAGACTGAAAAGCTCAGCAAAAATATCGCCATTGTCAGCAACGACTACCACCTAAAGCGATCAACTATGATTGCAAAAAAGCAGGGAGTTGAAGTAAAGCGAATAAGCGCAGGCTCAACACTCTTGGATAAGCCAAACTTCTATCTTCGTGAGGGACTTGGCGTTATTAAGGAATTTATTTTTTGAGGCAAGCTATGAAAATTATAGGAACTATTTATACAGATTTACCGGAGAAATTCGGTGTGCCGAGGCAGGCGGGAGCTGTGCCCGAGCTGATAGGCAAAATCATTTTTAACGCTCCATATAATGTTAAGGAGGCTTTTGACGGAATTGAAGAATTCAGCCACCTGTGGATATTATGGAGCTTCAGCGAAAGCATAAGAGACGAATTTTCGCCGACTGTCAGACCGCCGAGGCTTAACGGGAATAAAAGAAAAGGCGTTTTTGCAACTCGCTCTCCGTTTAGACCGAATAACATTGGTCTGTCGTGCGTTAAGCTCGAAAGGGTTGAGCATACAAAGGATAACGGGGTGGTGCTCTATGTATCGGGTGTCGATATGAAAAACGGCACGCCTGTTTTTGACGTTAAGCCGTATATCGCCTACACCGACAGCCACCCTGATGCACAATGCAGCTTTGCCGAAACATTTAAGGACTACTCGCTCGATGTTGATTTTCCGCAGGAATTACTTGACAGAATTCCAAAAGAAAAAAGAAACGGCATAGTAGGTGTTCTGTCGCAGGCCCCCCGCCCCGCCTATCAAAATGACAGCGAGCGAATATACGGCGTTAGGTATCTTAACTTTGACGTAAAATTCAGGGTTAATAAAAAATCACTTACTGTTATAGATGTAATAGAAATATAAATATATTAGATAAGGCTA
>CALZMC010000076.1 GCA_945788455.1 uncultured Clostridia bacterium | reverse complement strand
TAAGGGCAATATCTGCCACGATAAACCGTGGTTTGGATTATTACCGTTACCCTATAAGGATGTATTTATCTTATGTTCGGTTACGATTTAGGAATAGATTTAGGTACAAGCTCAATAGCTATTTCGGTTGTTGACAAGGGTGTTGTTTTGAACGAGCCGTCTTATGTCGCATACGATACCGAGAGCGAAAAGGTTATCTATATCGGCAAGCGAGCTTACTACCTTCAAGGCAGAGAGCCTAAGGGCGTTGAGGTAATTCAGCCGATTGTAAACGGCGCAGTAAGTAATTATTCTCTCGCGTGCGAAATGGTTGAATACTTTATCAACAAGGTGTTAAAAAAGAATATCTTTAGACCGAGAGTTGTTGCGTCTGTTCCCTCTATCAGTACAGATGTTGAGAGAAGAATTCTTATTTCGGTTTTAATAAACGCAGGTGCAAAGTCTGTCTGTCTTATTGAGGAAAGCCTATGCTCTGCATTCGGCTCAGGTGTTGACCCTGCAAACCCGACAGGTGTGCTTGTTATTGATGTCGGTGCCGGCACAACCGATATTTCCGTTGTGTCACAGGGCTCAATGAGTCAAAACGAAACGGTTAAGCTTGCAGGCGACAGCTTTGACAAGGCTATCAGCGACTTGCTTGAAAGCAAGTATAATCTTTTTGTCGGTCCTCGTACAGCCGAGGAAATAAAGAAAAATATCAGTTGTGCAATCCCAAGGGAGAACGATGTCACAATGCTTGCAAAGGGCAGAGATGTTGATACAGGACTGCCAAAGACGGTAGAAATCACAGGAAATGAGATTTGTGAATGTCTTGCTCCACAGCTTGAAAAAATTGTGTCGATTGCAAAGGATATATTCGAGCAGACGTCTCCACAGCTTGTTGCAGATATTACTAACGGTGGCGCACTTTTAACAGGCGGTTGTGCTCAAATTCACGATTTAGACAGGCTTATTTCCGAAAGCCTTGGAATTGAGGTTACAGTTCCGCCAAGACCAAATCTTTCTGTTTCAAAGGGCTGTGAGGTCGCATTAAAGAAAATGAAAATTTTAGACAATTACGGCTACACCTTTAAGACAAAGGAAGAGGTTAGAACAAGATGATTCATATTTATTATGGATTTGGCAAGGGCAAAACAACAAGTGCACTCGGCTTAGGCGTTCGTGCAAGCGGTGGAGGGCTAAAGGTAGTGCTTGTTCAGTTCTTAAAGGATAATAAATCAAGTGAGCTGAAGTCATTACCCTTTGAGGTGTACAATGCTCCCGATACTCTGCCGTTTAATCCCGACAGTAGCTATCAGGCTTCGGTTGACGGTGCAATTAATTATATAAAAAACTGCAATGCAGATGTCATAATCCTTGATGAATTCATTGACATTATCGACAAATTTATAAGTCTTAATGATGCCGTTGAATTAATAAAATCATCAAATTGTGAGATTGTTATAACAGGACACAGAGAGATTAGTGAGCTATTTGATATGGCTGATTATATAACTCATTTTGAAAAAATAAAGCACCCATACGATAAGGGTATTCAGGCAAGACTCGGAATTGAATATTAAAATTACAGGAGGGCAATATGGATAGATTTTCAAAATATAATCCAAAGGCAACCCTCCTATTTTTTGTGCTGATAATTATTGTAACAATAACCTCTTATCATCCTATATTTATATCAATATCATTTTTCACAGCGTTTTTGTATAAGCTAAAGCTTGACGGAAGAAAGGCAATACTGTATCTGTTAAAATTCATATTGCCGTTAGTCATAATTGTTTCGTTGTTCAATATGCTTTTTACACATTACGGAGCAACAATACTGTTTGAGGCATTTGATATGAACTATACACTTGAGGGGCTGTTTTACGGCTTTAGTCAGGGCTTAATGCTCGGCGCAGTCATTATGTGGATTTCAAATTATTCAAGTGTTATTACATCTGAAAAATTTTTGAGTGTATTCGGTCGATATATGCCGAATTCGGCATTACTGCTTTCTATGGTGCTTTCGTTTATTCCAAGGCTTAAAAAAAATGCAACTGAAATAAACGATGCACGCCTGCTCCTTGATAGCAAGGGCAATAAGCTAAAGAAGAGTATAAACAGCTTTTCTGCGTTAATTACGCTTACACTTGAGGAGAGCATTGAAATTTCAAATTCAATGAAATCTCGCTTTTACGGCTCAAAAAGGACTGTTTATTCAAAATACCGTATTTGTCCTAAAGATTATATCTTGATTGCTTTTGAGCTTATTTTGACGGCTGCGATTATAGCATTAAAGCTTTGTGGGTATATGAAATTCACTTTTGAGCCGATTATCAGTATGGGAGAATTAAAAATATATGCCGTTGTTCCATTTGCGATTTTGTCGCTGATACCGATTATTATTGATTTTGCGGAGGATATAAAATGGTTTTGCTTAAAACAGAAGATTTGACCTTTTCGTATCCAAATTGCGAGGTCAATTCACTAAAAAATGTAAACATAGAAATTAATAAGGGCGAGTTTGTTCTTCTTATGGGCAGGACAGGTAGTGGCAAATCAACGCTATTAAAGCTGTTTAATAAGCATATTGCACCTGTCGGAGATTGCAGAGGTAATATTACTGTTAATTCGAATTCAATAGCCTATGTCAGCCAAAATCCCGAGCTTACATTTGTTTGTGAAAGTGTTAGGGGAGAGCTTGCATTTGCGCTTGAAAACAAGTGTATGAAAAATGATGAAATAGCATTAAGGCTTGGCGAAATTGCATCGTTTTTTAACCTAAATGATTTGCTCGATGAAAAGATAAAAAATCTGTCGGGAGGCGAAAAATCAACAGTCGCTCTCGCCGGTGCGATGATTGATAATTGCGATACACTCATTCTTGATGAGCCTGTTTCTCAGCTTGATACAAAGGCGTCATTTGATTTTATTAATCTCTTAAAGAGAGTTAACAGCGAGCTTGGTGTAACCGTAATTATGGCAAGTCATATCAGTGACGGTATTATTGACAGTGCCGACAGACTGATAGTGCTCGATGACGGCGAGGTTATTTTTAACGATAATCCTAATAATCCGAATAATGACGTTTTAGACCTTTATCCGTTATCATCAAGGCTTTTTGACTCTCATCCGCTGACTGTTAAGGATGCTCAAAGGCAGGAAAAAAGATTTAAGGAAAAGCCTGTTATAAAAGCAGAAAAGACAGGCAGGATAGCAGAGCTTAAAAATATAACCTTCTCCTACGAAAAGGGCGGAGCTGATATTCTTGACGGCTTGAGCTTTGTCGCTTATGAAAACAAAATTCACTCAATTATCGGTGCGAACGGCAGTGGTAAAACTACACTGTTAAAGGTTATTGCAGGCATTAAAAAGGCATATTCAGGCAGAGTAAAGATAAACGGAAAAATTGCATATATGCCCCAAAATCCACAGTATCTTTTTACGAAGGATACTGTTTTGGATGAAATCAGCCTTGATACTGCGAAAAGATTCGGTCTCGAAAGCCTTATGACGCATCATCCTTATGACCTTAGCGGCGGTCAAATGCAAAAGCTTGCACTTGCAATATTGAGCGAGGCAGAGTTTGATATTCTTCTTCTTGATGAGCCGACAAAGGCACTTGATACATATAGCAAAAATGAGCTAAAGGCATATTTGAGAGGACTTAACAAGACTGTCATCATTGTGTCTCACGACTTGGATTTTGTCGGCGAGATTAGTGATTATGTATCATTTTTGAGTGACGGAATTATCGTTATATCGGGCGAAAGACGAGAGGTGTTGTCAGGTCTTAATTACTACACAACACAGCTAAGACGAATAACAAGGTCATATCTGAATAATGCTGTTTCTATGGAGGACGTGGAGTGAAAAATTTAGTTTCCTACATAAGCATTATTTTATGCCTTATCGGTGCTTTACTGTGGCAGATTTTTGCAGACTCAAAAAGCTACTATATTCCTGCAGTCGTGATACTGATAATATCAATGATACCGTTCTTGTTATCATTCGAGAAAAGCAAGCCGTCAGCGAGAGAGCTGACATTAATGGCAGGACTTATAGCAATAGCCGTTGTCAGCCGTGCCGTGTTTTATCTTATTCCTCAGTTCAAGCCGATTGGTGCTGTTATCGTTGCGAGCGGTGCTTGTCTTGGCGCAAAAAGAGGATATTTGATTGGCGCTTTCTCGGCTTTTATATCAAATTTCATTTTCGGTCAGGGAATATGGACGCCGTTTCAAATGGTCGCACTCGGTCTTGTCGGCTTATTTTCAGGCGTGATTTTCAGTAAAATTGAACCAAAAAGATTTACTATGTCAGTCATCGGCTTTCTTTTGACATTTGCTCTTTATGGCGTTATTGTTGATTTGAGCAGCGTCTTGATGATGACTACCGAGATTAGCCTAAAATCAGTAATGACAATTTATCTTGCAGGTGTTCCCTTTAACTTGGTTTTCGGCGCTTGCACGTTCGTATTTTTGTTGTTGTTCGGCGAAGCATTTATAAAAAAAATCAACCGAATTATTATAAAATACGGCATATTGGAAAAGTCATAAAATAGAGTTAATTAAGAAAAGGTACTACTTTTTAGGTAGTGCTTTCAGACTGTCGATAAAGTGGTCTGAACCACGCCAAAATATAATTAAACAAACCTTATTTTGCCTCCCTTGTGCAAAGGGAGGTGTTGAGCGAAGCGAAA
>CALZMC010000075.1 GCA_945788455.1 uncultured Clostridia bacterium | reverse complement strand
GCATCTCCTTTCTTTTTCTTTCGGTCTTATTATACACAGTCATACTGCCTATGAAAAGAAAAATTTATAATTTTACGGCATTTTTTATTCCGTTTCGGTCTCATCATCCTCGGCATCGTCAAAGAAATATACCTCATCGCTGTCGATAGGATTAACCGTAATTCTTCTCGTGTATGAGAACAGAAGAATTATTATTAGAATTCCGCCTAAAACCGAGAATAATCCAACAAGAAATTCGGGAGTCTCGTGAAGTCTTGTTCCCGTAACAAAGGACTCATAGTCCTCCTGTGCCATTTCCTGCTTTACCTCCTCGCAGGTCTTGTTCACTCGCTTAATTGTGATAACATAATTTCTAACACTTCCGTTTGATGCCCTGCAGGACAGAGTAATTTTCGGTGCCTGGTCCTCGGTTAAAATCAAGGTTACAGGCGCACAATAGGCATTGACATCGCTTGTAACAGGAGTAACAGTCAGCTCCTTGAGGTCTGACGGAATGTACATCTTATATGATGTATCGCTGTCATTAATCGCAGGAGAAAGCTCTGCATACTGAGAATAAATTGCACTCAATTTGTTGTTATTATTCTCAACGTATGTTGCAGGATTAGAATATGTAAAGTTATATATTCTTGTACCCAACTCGTATTGCAGGGTTGCAGTTACACCGATTTGATGATTTGTGTCGTCATAAACATAATTTATGAACAAATCGGCATTACCCCTAATTCCGTACTTTTCAAGAGTCGGAGTAACGGTATTGTCATCAAGGGTAATCGAATAATCCTGATTGTCCTCGCTAAAGGGGACATCAAGCCTTGCATTCTTAAAGCTGATAGCAACGAGTGACGGGATTTCGTCTGATGCAAGTGCGCCTGTCGGTGGGGTAAGCATACAGACTAATATAAGAACGAACGCTAAAAATAAGCTCAACCTTCTCCTCATAAATTTTCCTCTCAGTCAAAAATAATATAGTTTACATTTTGCTTTTCCAAAAGCTTTCTTGCAACGGTCTGATTTTTGGCAGAAACACAAAATACAATTTCATTACTTTTTGTGTCAATATTTTGTGTTTTTTCCTTCCATTCCTGTTGCATTGCCTTAGCATTTTTTGAGCTTAATGCTAACGGCACAGCCTTTAATAGCTTTATGTCACTTCCCAAATCGTTATAAAGCCTCTTGCTGATAGCATCATAGCCTCCGCCAAATGCCTTATTTTTTCCGTCAGGAAGGTCATAGTTATCCAAAATGAACACCTTTATTCCGTTTCCGACAGACTCCTCAATAATACCCCTTAGATAGCTATAAGCACTGTCGCTGCTTGGGTTTAGATAATAGTTGCCTGCCTTGTCGGTATAGAGCCTATCGCCGTCTAAAACAGCAGTAGTTTTATCTGCCTTAGGAACAACATTATCCTTATAGCAGGATATTCTTCCGACTGCGATAATATCGTTTTCCTCAAACATTTTTGACGCCTTGTCAATAGCACTTGACGCAGACGAAATTGCACCGTAAGCCTGAACGGTAGCAAGATTGCTCTCATATCCGACTGTGCCGTCATTTCGCTTCAGGTCAAAGCAGACTGACGAATATGAATCGGCATTCAGATCGTCAATAACCGTCTCTTGAAGAATACTGCCGTCAAGAGAAAGCGGTTGACACTCGCCACCCTTAATGCTGATATTAATATCCTTTAGGCTGACATTAACGTCCTCGCTGTCACTCGTTATCGGCATACTGTGAAGCTCCATATGAACATCCATAATACCGTAGCCGATACAAATAATCAACGCACCGCAGACAACAATAATCACTTTTTTTCCAATGCGCTCAATATTATCTTTTGTAAATAAAGGCTTTCTGTTTCTGTTTGGCCTGTCAAATTTATTCGTGCCCTGATTATCGGCAGAATATTTGTCGGCAAAATAGATTTTTCTGCCCGTTTGAACCTCTGTCCAATGAGTTCCTCGCTTTTTATTATTATAAAAGCGCTTCTTTTTCTTCATATTTATATGCTACACCCTTGCATTGTTTTTTAGTGTAATAATTGCTTTTTCGGGATTTTCGCTGTTGAATACGGCAGAGCCTGCAACAAAAACATTAGCCCCTGCTTTTCCTGCGATTTTTACGGTTTCGTTATTAATTCCGCCGTCAACCTGAATGTCTAAATCAGGACATTTCGCCCTCAATTCGACAATTTTCGGCATAGTTGACTCCATAAAGCTTTGACCTCCAAAGCCCGGCTCAACAGTCATAACAAGCACCATTGAAAGCTTGTCTAAATAAGGATAAACCTCGCTTATCGGAGTGTTCGGCTTAACGGCAAGGCTCGCCTTACAGCCAAGCGAAATTATCTTGTCGACAGTCTTTTCGGTGTCGCTGTCGCACTCGGTATGAAAGCTGATAATATCGGCACCGGCATCAACAAAATCCTCGATATAATCATAGGGATTAGAAATCATCAAATGAACATCAAAAGGAACATTACACACCCTTTTCATAGCCTTAATAACAGGTGCACCGATAGAAATATTAGGAACAAAATGGCCGTCCATAACATCAAGATGAATCAGCTCTGCTCCCCCGTTTTCACACTTTTTCAGTTCCTCCTCAAGTCTTGCATAATTTGATGCAAGCATTGACGGCGAAATTTTTATATCCATAAATCTCTTCACTCCTTTTTTCTCGCCGACCTCGCAGTCGGGCATAGTTATCCACTATAATATCTTTAGTATTATAATATATTTTAATAATAAAATCAACTTTTACTTGTTTTTATATTTGTTATGTAGTATTATAGGTTGTCAAGAGAAAACTAATATGAAGTTAGAAAATAAAATTATTGGAGGAATTTCTATGATTCAGGCTAATAATGTAACAGTTCAATTCGGTGGCAGAGCGCTTTTCGAGAGAGTTAATGTAACCTTCTCCGCAGGCAACTGCTACGGCATTATCGGTGCTAACGGTGCCGGTAAATCAACTTTTCTAAAGGTATTATCAGGCGAGCTTGAGCCACAAAAGGGCGAGGTTTTTATCACTCCGGGCGAAAGACTTTCCGTACTGAAGCAGGACCACTTCGCCTATGACGAGTACGAGGTTATTCGTACCGTTCTTATGGGTAACCCAAGACTTATCGAGGTTATGGAGGAGAAGGATGCCCTTTATATGAAAGAGGATTTCAGCGAGGAGGACGGCATCAAGGCAGGCGAGCTTGAGGCTGAATTTGCTGATATGGACGGCTGGAATGCCGAGAGTGACGCGGCATTTATGCTAAACAAATTGGGCGTTCCCGATGAATTCCATTATATGAAAATGGCAGAGCTTCCGAGTGACAAGAAGGTTAAGGTTCTTCTTGCACAGGCTCTTTTCGGCAACCCCGACATTCTTCTTCTTGACGAGCCTACAAACCACCTTGACCTATCCGCTATCCGTTGGCTTGAGAATTTCTTAATGGATTTTGAGAACACGGTTATCGTTGTATCTCACGACAGACATTTCTTAAATAAGGTTTGTACTCACATCTGTGACGTTGATTTCGGTAAAATTCAGCTCTACACAGGAAACTACGATTTCTGGTATGAATACACCCAAATGCGTCAAAGACAGGCTCGTGACCAAAACAAAAAGAACGAGCAGAAGATTAAGGAATTACAGGATTTCATTAACCGTTTCTCTGCTAATGCCGCTAAGTCAAAGCAGGCTACAAGCAGAAAAAAGCAGCTTGATGCTCTTGAAATGATTGAAATGCCTGTATCAAGCAGACGTTTTCCATACGTTGACTTTAAGCCTGACAGAGAATGCGGAAACGACCTTCTTCGTGTTGACCACCTAACAAAAACAATCGGCGACAGAAAGGTGCTTGATGACGTATCATTCGTTATTCATCCGAGAGAAAAGGTTGCTTTTGTCGGCAGTGACGTTGTTGCAAAAACAACACTTTTCAAAATCATTATGGGCGAAATGGAGCCTGACGAGGGCGAATACAAGTGGGGTGTTACAACATCACAGAGCTATTTTCCAAGCGACAACAGCGAATATTTTGACGGTGTAAATCTCAGCCTTGTTGACTGGCTTAGACAGTACACAACATACACTCTTGAGGCCGATATTCGCGGCTGGCTCGGCAGAATGCTATTCTCGGGAGACGAGGCACTAAAGATGGCAAACGTGCTGTCAGGTGGCGAGAGAGTTCGTTGTATGCTATGTAAAATGATGCTTTCGGGTGCAAATGTTCTCGTTCTTGACGAGCCTACAAACCACCTCGACTTAGAGTCAATCACGGCTTTGAACAACGGTCTTATCCGTTATCCCGAAACAATTCTTTTCACATCTCACGACCATCAGTTCGTGCAGACGGTTGCTGACAGAATTATTGAAATTTCAGGCAACACCGTCCTCGACAGAAAGGGCACATACGATGAATTCCTTGAGGATTTCAACGAAGAGCAACTAAAAAAATATTAATAACAAACAAAAAATGTCGGTTACTTTTAAACCGACATTTTTTATGATGCTAAGCTTATAAAAACTTATTCATTTCGCTGTAATATTCAAAGCCTGCTCCCTTTAGCTTTTCGCAAATCTCGTCCTTGTCAACATCCATATCGTTGCACAGAGCATCAAGGCTCGAATAAAAATCTCGTAGCTTTGTATTTATTACGCTTAAAAGCATAAATGGGTCCTGCGGTAATTCCATAAATCAACATC
>CALZMC010000074.1 GCA_945788455.1 uncultured Clostridia bacterium | reverse complement strand
ATAATTTATTGTTTTATGTAAATTTTATTTATATATAATTTTTCTCTATTTTTCCCAAAACCTCATTTTTTGCATACAATATAGTATGTAGAAATGAGGTTTTATTTATGTATTTGATTATAAAGGTTGGTTCAATTACCAACGCACAGAGAGGTAAGGCAGTATTAAAATCAAAGGGATATAATGCACAAATAAAAAGAATTGAAAATCCTGCAAAAGCAGACGGCTGCGGTTACGCACTTGATGTTTATGCAGAAAATGATACACCTGTCAATATTCTAAACAAAAGTGGAATTAATGTAAGGGGAGTAGAACTAAAATGATATACTTGGATAATAGTGCCACTACTAATCCAAAGCCTATCAATGTTATAAATACAACAAATTTTGCTATGAAAAAATTCAGCTTTAATAGTGGCAGAGGAGGGTATAAAGAATCTGTTGACACTTCTGCAAAAATATATGAGGTTAGGGAGAAAACTGCAAATTTAGTCGGTGTTGAGTCTCAAAATGTTGCATTTACAAGTAATTGTACCTTAGCGCTTAATATGGCTATTAAGGGTATTTTGAATTACGGGGATCATGTTATAATTTCGGGCCTTGAGCATAATGCCGTAACAAGACCGATTGAAGCACTTGCGCTTAAAGGTATTATTACCTACGATATTTTTCAGTATAGCTATGATAAAGAAGTAATATTAAAGAATATAAAAAATCTAATTAAGCCGAATACAAGGCTGATTGTATGCACGCAGGCATCAAATGTTTTTGGATGCAAAATGCCTATTGAAGAAATCGGACACCTTGCCAAAGAAAATGAAATAGCATTTATTGTTGACGGCGCACAGGGTGCAGGAGTTTTTGAAATAAAACAAAAGGATGCAAATTTTGATGTGTATTGTTCAGCCGGTCACAAGGGCTTGTATGGTCCAATGGGTGTCGGCTTTATGGCAGTTAAAGATAATTTAAAGCTAAATACAATTATTGAGGGTGGAACAGGCTCATCGTCATTAAAGCTTGAGCAACCTGATTTTATGCCTGACAGATTTGAGTCGGGAACGCTGAATAACAGCGGAATTATCGGACTTGGAGCAGGAATTGACTTTGTAAATAAAAAGGGTATTAATAATATATATTCACATGAAATTGATATAATTGATTATATATATGATGAGCTTAAAGACTTAAAAAATGTTACGCTGTACACTCCGTCTCCAAGAAATTTTGATACGGCACCGATTTTGTCATTTAATTTCAAGGATTATTCTTCTGAAAAAACTGCACTAATGCTCGCCGATAAATCTATTGCAGTAAGAGCAGGTCTTCACTGCGCACCGCTTGCTCACGTGAGCTTTAAAACCGAGAATAGAGGTACTGTTAGAATCAGCCCATCTGTTTTCACAACTCAAAAGCACGCAGAATATTTTTTAAATACTTTAAAAAAACTTGCTTAAATTCCTTTATTTATTTAAAATTTTGTGATAAAATAATCAGTAAAGCTATAAGTATTATTATAAAACTATAAATTAAGGATGTTATTAATCTATGTTAAGCTCATTTAATGATTTATTTAACAAGATAATAAGCGTGTTTTCTACTTTTTCTATTATTGATTTATTTGACATTACACTTGTTGCTGTAATCATTTATATCTGTATTAGAATTATTAGAGAATCAAGAGCAATTCAGCTGGCAAAGGGATTAATTTATCTGGCTGTTCTCTATGGTATTGTAAAGCTTCTCGGAATGGAAGCATCAAGCTTTATCTTTAAAAATATTTTTTCAAATATTCTTATTATTCTTGTTATCTTGTTTTCGCCTGAAATCAGAAATATTCTTGAACAGGTTGGACACGGAGCTACTACAAAAAGCTTTAAGTCAATCATTCATCCGGGAGTTGCCGTAGAGTTGGCCGAAATCAATGAGGCTATCGAGGCAGTGTGTAAGGCTTGTGCAAATATGAGTGACAAAAAGGTCGGCGCACTGATTTGCTTTGAAAACAGTACAATTCTCGGAGATGTTATTTCAACAGGTACTCAAATTCAGGCTAAGGTAACAAAAGAGCTTGTTGAGAATATTTTCTTCCCTAAATCTCCGCTTCATGACGGCGCTATGGTTATTAGAGACGGAGAGATTTTTTCGGCAGGATGTATTCTTCCTCTAACGAAAAAGACGGTTTCCTCTGCTCTCGGCACAAGGCATAGAGCGGCTATCGGTCTAAGTGAGGAGAGCGATGCAGTAGTAGTTGTTGTCAGTGAGGAAACAGGTGCTATTTCTGTTGCTCGCGGCGGTGTTCTTCAAAGAAATATTTCTGACGGCGATTTAAGAGATATTCTCTTGGAGGAATTTATTCCGTCAGGTTCTTCTAATGATGATAGAATTATTTCTAAGTTAGTTAGGAGGATTAAAAAATAATGAGTAATGAAAGAAAAAAGTTTTCATTAAGAAAGCTTATTTATAATGATAAATATCTAATTATTATCTCTGTATTGGCAGCAGTTGTTATTTGGTGTGCAACATCAATGAATTTATCTCCCGAGACTGTAAAAACAATTTCAGTTTCAGTTCCTGTTGATTTCAGCGATTCTGCGGCTGATCAGCTTGGAATAAAAAGCTTTGGGGATGAAATGATTAATGTTGATGTCACAATCAGCTGTAAAAAATATCTTGCAAAGGATATTAATGCCGATGACCTGAATATTACATTACAGACTAACGAGGTAACAACTAAGGGTAATATTGAGGTGCCTATTAGGGTTAGCGCAAACGACAATGCTGATTTTAATATTGTCAGCTTTTATCCAACTGTTTATAGGGCATATTTTGATGTTGAAGATAGCAAGGTAATGGATATTGAAATAAAATATCCCGATGAAAGCTTTATTGAAACAGGATATGTTATGGGAAATAATCTATTAAGTGAGAGCAGTATTACTGTTGTCGGTCCTAAAACTTATGTTTCAAGAGTAAAGAATGTTGTTGCCAATGTTTCTTTTGATGAGATGCTCTCAAAAACACAGACGGTTGATATAAAGCCTATTGCTGTTGATGAATTCGGCGACAGAGTTGAGTATGTAAAAATTGTTGCGAAGAATGATACTATAACTCTAACCGTACCTGTTTTAAAGCAAACTACACTTGATGTAACATCATCATTCATTGGAAAACCGCTAAAGGTTGATGAGACGAAATTTGATGTTAGTTACAGCGTGAATAGAGTTAACGCCGGTGTTCTTGAGGAAGCTGAGCTGAAAAATGCCAATGTCGGTAATATTGATTTCGCACAGCTTAATGTCGGAAAAAATGTGTTCTCATTTAAAACATCTGAAATTGATACCTTTACTGTTTTAGATGATATTGATACTATTGATGTTACTGTTGTCGTTCCGTCAAGCTATAAGAAAAAGACGTTTTATGTTGACGGAAATAATGTTGATATTACAAATATTCCTGATGGATATAAGGCAGAGGTAGCATCACTCAGCTCTTTTGAGGCTGTTGTTATCGGTCAACGTGATGATTTGGCTACAATTAACGCAGAGGATATAAGGCTGTTTGTTGACCTTTCTCCGATTAAGGATAGCTTTAATAAGGGGCTTAATAAATGCACAATTACTGCTACTATTGAAAATAACGATTCCTGCTGGGTTTATGGCACTTATACAACAGAAATAAGAATATTTAATGACTAAAACCAAAACAGCAATTCTCACTTGAGAATTGCTGTTTTGGTTTATTAAGCTTATTATGAATACAGAAGCGACTTGTTTTGCTCCTTAGAAAATCTATATACGCTCATTTCAATTCCAAGCGCAAGATAGATACAAAGTGACGATGAGCCACCGGCAGAGAATAGAGGCAATGTAATACCGATACACGGAAGCCATGATAGCTCCATACCGACATTTATAAATATTTGTGCAAAGAGCATTACTGCAATACCGCTACACATTAAATATCCAACATTGTCTCTTGCCTTTAAGCCTGTTACCATAACTCTAATAACAAGAATCAGCAAAATCACAATTACTGCAAGTGCACCGATATAGCCAAGCTCCTCGCCTGCAACTGTTAAAATCATATCGCTTTCGTTTACGGGAACCTGTCTTGACTGTGTCATAGTGCCGTTAAGAAATCCCTGACCGAACCAACCGCCGCTGCCCATAGCAATTTTTCCGTTAGTTTGCTGATATAGGGTGTCGGCATATTCCTCTGGGTAGAAAAGTGCAGTAATACGTTCGCGCTGAATTCCGTTGATAATACCAAGCTTCCACGCGCTGATAAATGCAACAATAATTGCACATATACCCGCAACGAAATATCCAATGTTTACTCTTGCGAAAAACAACATTCCTATAAATATGATAAGGAATACGAGTGCAGAGCCTGCGTCACCTGTCGCAACAACAAGACCGATAGGTACCATTCCGTGAATAACAAGAGGAATAATAGTCTTAACTCTGTTTATGTGATCCTTAACTAAATCCAAGTGAAATGAAAAGCTGATGATAAATCCAACCTTTAAAAGCTCACTCGTTTGGAAAGTGAATACACCTAAATCAAGCCAAGATTTTGCATCCTGTCTGCTTTCATTAACTGCAACGCCGAAGAACATCGTTATTACCATAAGGAATATACAACCACCGGCGATTATCGGCCACAGCTTTGAAATAATCTCGTAATCTATGTTACAAACGAACAGAGCAATTAGAACTCCGCCTAACACAGAAATGAGCATGCTCCTGACATCGC
>CALZMC010000073.1 GCA_945788455.1 uncultured Clostridia bacterium | reverse complement strand
GAGGAAATTCCTGAAATTGAGGAAATAGAGGAGCCACAGGAGGCAGAAGATAGCATTGACCAAATCAATCTAATGGATGCACCTGAGGAGGATACATACGAGCCACCAACAAGACAGGAGGTTGAAAATGCACTTAACGCATTTACACAGGACGAGATTACTCCTGTTGAGGACGACTCAAATTCAATTCCTGTAATTGATGACGAGGCTGAGCTTGAGGGTGGAATGCCGTTTGAGGATTTTTTCAACGTTGATAAGGTTAACCCTATGACAGATGAGACAATCTCTCTAACAGCACCTGACGAGGATGATGACGAGGAAGATAACTCAAAATTTAAAGGTTTCTTTAAGAAAAAGAAATAATTCACAGCAAGGAGCGATTAAGTATAATGGATTACAACGAAACACTGAATTTACCAAAAACCGACTTTCCTATGAGAGCAGGACTTCCTACAAGAGAGCCTGAATTTTTAGCTCGTTGGGAAGCAAACGACCAGTATGCAAAGCTAATGAAGCATAATGAGGGCAAGCCTCTATTCGTTCTTCACGATGGCCCACCGTATGCAAACGGCGACATTCATATCGGTCACGCATTGAATAAGACACTAAAGGACTTTATCGTAAGATATAAGAATATGACAGGCTTCAAGTCTCCGTTCGTACCGGGATGGGATACTCACGGTCTTCCAACAGAGCTTGCTGCTCGTAAAAAGGCAGGCATCAGCGCAGAGACAAATATCTCTGATTTGGAGCTTCGTAAGATTTGTCGCGATACTGCTCTCGGTTATATTGACACTCAAAGAGAGTCATTTAAGCGTCTTGGATTTATCGGCGAGTGGGATAACCCATATATCACACTAAATAAGGAGTTTGAAGAAGAGCAGATTAAGGTGTTTGCTACAATGGCATCAAAGGGCTATATCTATAAGGGACTAAAGCCTGTATATTGGTGTGCTGACTGTAATACTGCTCTTGCCGAGGCAGAGATTGAATATGCCGAGGACCCATGCCATTCAATTTACGTTAAGTTTAATGTAACAGACGATTTAGGCAAGCTCACTCCAATGGGTGTTGATTTGTCAAAGACATATTTTGTTATTTGGACAACAACAACTTGGACTCTGCCTGCTAACGTTGCTATTTGTGTTGGACCGAACTATGAGTATTCAGTAATTAAGTCAGGCGATGAATTCTATATTATGGCTACCGATTTAGCACCTGCTGCTATGGAGGCAAAGGGTGTTACCGATTACGAGACAGTCGGTATTATTCGCGGTAGTGAGCTTGAATATATGAAGACACAGCATCCGTTTATTGACAGAACTTCTCTTGTTATTGTTGGCGACCACGTTACACTTGAAAGCGGTACAGGATGCGTTCATACTGCTCCCGGTCACGGTGTTGAGGACTTTATTGTTTGTAAGAACTATCCTGAAATTCCTGTTGTTGTTCCTGTTGACGCAAAGGGCAGATTAACTGAGGAGGCAGGTCAGTTTGCAGGCCTAACTACCGAGGAGGCTAACAAGCCTATCGCTATGCATCTTGACGAGATTGGCGCTCTGTTTGCACTAAAGAAGATTGAGCACCAATATCCACACTGTTGGAGATGTCATAAGCCTGTTATCTTCCGTGCAACAAGTCAGTGGTTCTGCTCTGTTGACGATTTCAAGGCAGATGCAGTAAAGGCTGCCGAGGATGTTAAGTGGTACCCGGAGTGGGGCAAGGACAGACTTCAGTCAATGGTACAGGAGAGAGCCGACTGGTGTATCTCACGTCAGAGAAAATGGGGTGTTCCTATCCCTGTAATCTATTGTCAGGATTGCGGAAAGGAAATCATTGATAACGATGTTATGATGAAGATTTCAAAAATCTTCGGCGAGGAAGGCTCTGATGCTTGGTTCGCTCACGATACAGATTACTTCCTACCTGACGGCTTTAAGTGCCCTCATTGCGGTAGCGACAAGGGCTTTGATAAAGAAAAGGATATTATGGATGTATGGTTTGATTCAGGCTCATCACACGCTGCTGTATGCAAGAAAAGACCTTATCTAAAGCATCCTGCCGATGTATATCTTGAGGGTGCTGACCAATATCGTGGCTGGTTCCAGTCATCACTGCTAACTGCTGTTGCAGGAGGCAGCGGTGCTCCTTATAAGCAGATTATTACTCACGGCTGGACAGTTGACGGCGAGGGCAGAAAGATGTCAAAGTCGCTCGGCAACGGTATCGCTCCGCAGGAGATTATCAGCCAATACGGTGCCGATATTCTTCGTCTATGGGTTGCAAGTGCCGACTATCACGCAGATATCCGTATCAGCAAGGAAATCCTAAAGCAGATTAGTGATAATTACAGAAAGCTACGTAATACTGCAAGATACTGCTTAGGTAACCTATATGACTTCGATCCTAACAAGGATATGGTTGATAACAGTCAGCTTGAGGAGCTTGACAAGTATGCTCTTATGAAGCTTGATGAGGTTATCGAGATTGCTCGCAAGGGATATGAGGAGTATGACTATCATACAACCGCTTATGCTTTGCACAATTTCTGTGTTGTTGAAATGAGTAATTTCTATTTTGACGTGCTAAAGGACAGACTATATACATCTGCTCCAAACAGTGCATCACGCCGCGCAGCACAGACTGTACTTTATAAGGTGCTTGATGCTTTGACTCTGTTATTAACACCGATTCTTGCTTATACTGCTGATGAAATTTGGCTTGCTATGCCACACGATGACAGCAGAAACGGCGAGTCTCCTCTGTTTAATGAAATTCCAAATGCCGACTTTATTGACGCAGATGCAGATTTTATTGCAAAGTGGGATAGAATTCACGATGTCAGAACTGATGTTCAAAAGGCACTTGAGCTTGCAAGAAACGAAAAGATTATCGGCAAGCCACTTGAGGCAAGCGTTACTCTATATGCTGACGGCGAGCTATATGATTTCTTAAAGAGTGTTGAGGCACAGCTTCCTGAAATCTTTATTACATCTTACGTTTTTGTTGAAAAAGGCGAGGGTGCTGTTAAGGGCGATGTTGAGGGATTGTCTATCACAGTATCAAAGGCAGAAGGCGAGAAGTGTGAGCGTTGCTGGAAATATTCTCACTCAGTAGGTGAGAACAGTGACCACCCAACACTCTGTGCTCATTGTGCCGAGGTTATGTCACAGCTCGACTAATATAATAAAGGCACACTGCAAAATTAAAGCAGTGTGCCTATAACCCTATTTTAAGCAGTAAATATTTTTTCTAATTTTTAGGTGGTGATTTTGTGAAATTAAAAAATAAAAATATATGGTCTGTATTTATGATTATCGTCATTCTTGCTATTGATCAGGTAACAAAATATTTTGCAAAATCATATCTTTATCCCGATAAGGCGAAGGATTTTATTAAGGGATTTATAGAATTTAGATATGCCGAGAATACAGGCGTTGCTTTTTCAATGCTGAGTGGCGGAAGAATATTTTTTATTATTTTAACTGCCGTTGTTGTTATTGCCTGCCTTATTTATATGTATCTTAAATGTCAAAAAAACCTTTGGCTTTATTGGACTATCGGCGTTTTGTCTGCCGGTGCTATTGGAAATTTAATTGACCGAATCTATCTTGGATATGTAGTTGATTTTATTAACCCGATATTTGTTAATTTCGCGATTTTTAATATCGCAGATTGTGCCGTTACTCTCGGTGCAATCAGTCTAATAGCTTATCTTGTTCTTGATATGTTTAAAAAGGAGAGCAAGGATGAGTGATGTTTTAAGATTTACGGTAGAGGAAAACGAGGATAGAATTGATAAGCTCTTGGCAAACAGACTTGACGATTTTACTCGAAGTGCGATAGCCAAGCTGATTAGTGAAAATAACGTTCTTGTTAATAACAAAATTGTATCAAAAAATTATAAGTGTAAGACAGGGGACAGCATTGTTGTAAATGTTCCTGACGCGGTTATGCTTGATGTTATACCTCAGAATATTCCTCTTGATATTGTTTATGAGGATGATGATTTGCTCGTTGTGAATAAGCCGAAGGATATGGTTGTTCATCCCGCTGCGGGCAATTATACCGATACGCTTGTTAATGCTCTTTTGTATCATTGCAAGGATAGTCTCAGCGGTATTAACGGAGTGATTAGACCGGGTATTGTTCACAGAATTGACAAGGATACGTCAGGACTTTTAATTGTCGCGAAGAATGATATGGCTCATCTTGATTTAGCAAATCAAATTAAGGAGCATTCGTTTCATCGAGCATATCAGGCTGTCGTGTATGGAAATATTAAGGAAGAAAATGGTACTGTTCATCAGCCTATCGGCAGAAGTCCAAAGGACAGAAAAAAGATGGCAGTTGTAGATAAAAATTCGAAGGATGCGATAACTCACTATGAGGTTATAAGACGATATGGCGATTTTACGCATATTCGTTGCATTCTTGAGACAGGCAGAACTCATCAAATAAGAGTTCATATGTCATATATCGGTCACCCTCTCGCAGGAGACAGTGTTTACGGACCCAAGAAGGTCATTAGCTCACTAAACGGTCAGTGCCTGCACGCAGGGGAGATAGGATTTGTTCATCCGAGAACAAAGAAATATATGGAGTTTAAATCCGATTTGCCCGACTATTTTGTTAGCTTTTTGAATAAGATTGATAAATAGATGAACTGTCGCATTATGTGACTGTATGAGACCATAGGAGAATATTATGGAAAAGACATTTGAAAATTGGCTTGTAGTGTCCGATATTGA
>CALZMC010000072.1 GCA_945788455.1 uncultured Clostridia bacterium | reverse complement strand
AAGTGGAATATGGGTTGGATGAACGATATGCTTCGTTACACATCACTCGACCCGTTATTCAGAAAAGGAAATCACAACTGCATTACATTCAGCTTTTTCTATGCATTTAGTGAAAACTTTGTTTTGCCTATCAGTCACGATGAGGTTGTTCACGGAAAAGCAAGCCTAATCAACAAGATGCCCGGCGACTACGATATGAAGTTTGACGGAATACGACTGTTCCTCGCATATATGATGGCGCACCCTGGAAAGAAGCTGTTATTTATGGGCAGCGAATTCGGTCAGTTCATTGAATGGAACTACAAGCAGGGACTTGACTGGGTACTGCTCGATTATGACAAGCACAGAATGTTGCAGGGCTATACAAAGGAGCTTAACAAGTTTTACAAAAATCATCCTGCTCTTTGGGAAATTGATTACAGTTGGGAGGGCTTCCAATGGATTTCCAGCGAGGATAATGCAAATTCAATTATCGCATTTAGACGTATAGACAAGTCAGGCAAGGAATTGATTGCTATCTTCAATTGGACTCCGAACAGCTTTACAGACTACAAAATCGGTGTACCTGAAAATGCAACATACAAGGTAGTATTCGACACCTCTCTCGAAAAATTCGGTGGCAAAAAGCCAAAGCTTTCGGGAACATACAAGGCTAAAAAGGTCGCTATGCACGGCTTTGAACAGAGCATAAGCGTTAAGCTAAACGGTCTGTCTGCAATTTATCTTGAAAAGGTTGAGCCAAAAAAGACCGAAACTAAAAAGGTTGAGCCGAAAAAGGCTAAAGCCGAAAAGAAAAAGACAGAGCCTGCAAAGACTAAAAATACAAATAAATCAAAGGAGACAAAAAATGGCACAAAAAAATAAGGTTGTAGCTATGCTACTTGCCGGTGGACAGGGCAGTCGTTTAGGTGTTCTTACAAAGAATATTGCCAAGCCTGCTGTACCCTACGGCGGTAATTACAGAATCATCGACTTTCCTCTTTCTAACTGTGTTAACAGCGGTATTTATACCGTTGGTGTTCTTACACAATATCAACCCCTTGAGCTAAATGATTATCTTGGTAACGGTCAGCCTTGGGATTTAGACAGACAAAACGGCGGTGTACATATTCTTTCGCCATACGAGGCAATCGGCGGTGCAGAATGGTACAAGGGTACTGCTAATGCTATTTATCAAAACATTAATTTCATTGAAAAGTATGACCCTGAATATGTTGTTATTCTGTCAGGCGACCATATCTATAAGATGAATTATGCAAATATGATTGACTTCCACAAAAAGAACAATGCCGCTTGTACAATCGCTGTACTTGAGGTACCGTGGGAGGAGGCATCTCGTTTCGGTATTCTTGCTACAAATGATGATGACCAAATCTATGAATTTGCAGAAAAGCCTGCCGAGCCAAAGAGCAACAAGGCATCAATGGGTGTATATGTATTTAGCTGGGATAAGCTAAAGCATTATCTAATTCAGGACGAAAATACCGAAGGCTCATCAAACGACTTTGGTAAAAATATTATTCCGACAATGCTTGATGCAGGCGAGAGAATGTTCGCATTCCCGTTCAAGGGCTATTGGAAGGATGTTGGTACTATCGACTCTCTATGGGAGGCTAACCTCGATATTATCAATCCAAATGTTGACCTTGATTTGAGCGACACAAGCTGGAGAATTTACTCAAGAAATCCACTTGCCCCACCTCACTATATCGGCAAGAATGCTGTTGTTGAAAACTCGTCAATCAGCGAGGGCTGTGAGATTGAGGGTAATGTTGATTACAGCGTCATCTCATCGAATGTTACTATCGAAGAGGGCGCAGATGTAAGATACAGCGTTGTTATGCCCGGCGTAACAATTAAGAAGGGTGCAAAGGTTTACTACTCAATTATCGCAGAAAACGCAGTAATTGAGGAGGATGCAAAAATCGGCGAAATCCCCGAGCTTTTAGAAAATCCTGAAAATTGGGGTATTCCTGTAATCGGTTCGGGTGCAACAATCACAAAGGGTAAGTTCGTTGAACCCGGTGTAATGATAAAATCAGGAGAGGAGGTATAAGTCATGAACGGAAACAGAGTATTAGGTATTGTATTTGCAAATATTCACGAGGAGGCTCTTGACAGCCTTACAGCTATGAGAACCATGGGTTCTGTTCCATTCTGTTCTCGTTACAGATTGATTGACTTTCCTCTTTCAAATATGGTAGATAGCGGAATTACTAAAATCGGTGTTGTTACAAACTCGAATTTCCGTTCTCTAATGGACCATATCGGCACAGGAAAGCCTTGGGATTTGAGCAGAAAGACTGACGGTCTGTTTATCCTGCCTCCTTTCTCACTCGGCAGTGTAAAGATGTGGGGAAATCGTATTGATGCAATTTACGGTAATATGAATTTCCTTGAGCAGTGCAATCAGACATACGTTCTTATGAGCGACTGCAATCACGTATTATCTATGGATTACAGCGACCTCTTCCATGCTCACGAGGAAAGCGGTGCAGACATTACTATTGTCGGTGTTAAAGGAAAAATGCCGAGCAATATCGGTTCGGTTTTAACCTTCGACAAGGTAAATGCTGACGGCAGAATTACCGATATGAGTCTTGATATGGATTCAGATGATGATGTGTTCTATTCCTGCAACATTATGATTATGAAGAAGTATCTTCTTGAAACTCTTGTTTCTGCCGCTTATTCGAAGAACGAGGTTTCTTTCCAGCGCAACATTATTATGGCTAATGTTAACAAGCTGAAAATTCACGCTTATGATGCAACAGATAGCTTTGTCGGCACTATTGATTCTATCCAAAAGTATTACGAGGTATCAATGTCAGTTCTCGAAAAGGAGAACAGAAAGAAGCTGTTTAAGCACACTATTTCAACAAAAGAACGTGACGATATGCCGACAATTTACGGTATTGAGTCTAACCTAAAAAATTCACTTGTTGCAGATGGATGCATCATTGAAGGCGAGGTAGAAAACTGTATCATCTTCAAGGGTGTTAAGGTTGGCAAGGGCGCAGTCGTTAAGAATTCTATCCTAATGCAAGACACCGTTGTCGGCAACAACGCAAAGCTAAGCTGTGTTATCGCCGACAAAAAGGTTAGCATAAATGACGGCGTTGAGTTAGCAGGTGCAGAAACATTCCCTGTCTGCTTAACAAAGAATACAAGAATTTAGTGCAATAGGAGGAATACTATGAAGGTTTTATATGTTGCCTCTGAGGCACTTCCGTTTATGGCTTCGGGCGGACTCGGCGATGTTGCCGGCTCCCTGCCTGTTGCACTTAGAAAAAGACTTATCGGATGCAGAGTTGTTATGCCTCTTTATGACGGCATAAAGCAGGAATATAAGGATAAAATGAAATTTATCACATCAATTTCTGTTCCTGTATCCTGGAGAAGACAATACTGTGGCGTTTTTGAGGCTAAGGCTAACGGTGTTATCTATTATTTTCTTGACAATCAATACTATTTCAAGCGTGACGGAATTTACGGTCACTTTGATGACGCAGAAAGATTTGCTTTCTTCTCTCGTGCCGTTCTTGAAATTCTGCCTGTAATTGATTGGAAGCCCGACATCATTCACTGTAATGATTGGCAGAGCGCACTTACTCCGTTATATTACAGTTGTTATTATGCTAACAGAATGGGCTTTGAAAACATTAAGACCGTTTTCACAATCCATAACATTCAATATCAGGGCAAGTACGGTAACGAGCTTTTGAATGACGTTTTAGGTATCGCTCCCGAGCATTACAGCCTAATTCAGTATGACGGCCTTGTTAACTTTATGAAGGCAGGTATTGAATGTTCAAATATGGTAACAACCGTATCGCCATCCTATGCAAAGGAAATTCTTGACCCTTGGTTTAGTCACGGCCTTGACCCTATCCTAAATCAGCGTAGCTGGAAGCTTTGCGGTATCCTGAACGGCATTGACGTTGACGGATATAATCCTGCTAATGACAAGGATATTTGGGCAAATTATGATGCAAGCGACTATTCAAACAAGGCGAAAAATAAGGAAGAACTGCAAAAGATGATGGGACTAAAGGTTGATGCTAAAACTCCTGTTATCGGTATTGTTTCCCGTCTTGTTGGCCACAAGGGTGTTGACCTTATGAAAGAGGTGCTCGAAAAGAGCATCTGTGAGCGCAATATTCAGTATGTTGTTCTCGGTAGCGGCGAATGGCAGTACGAAAACTACTTCCGTTATCTTCACGACAAATATCCTGACAAGGTTGGTATCACAATCGGCTTCGTTCCTGATTTGGCTCGCAAGATTTATGCAGGCGCAGATATGTTCCTAATGCCGAGTAAGAGTGAGCCTTGCGGTCTGTCACAGATGGTTGCACTTCGCTACGGCACAATTCCTATCGTTCGTGAAACAGGCGGTCTAAAGGACAGTATCACTGATTCGGGAGACGGAATGGGCAACGGCTTTACATTTAAGTCATACGATGCTTATGATATGCTCGGTGCTATTTACAGAGCAAACGATGCTTATTACACCGATTATTGGGATACTCTTGTTAAGAGAGCACTCGAGTGTGATATGAGCTGGGGCAAGAGCGCTAATGAATACATTAAGATGTATCGCGGACTTTTAAAGGGCTAATTCTAATAATTTAATACAAGCTATAAACAAAAAACGTCTAAAAAAGCTTGGACTCAATGTCCAAGCTTTTTTCAATCCCTCCGTGCGCAATAAATTGCACCCACCTCCCTTTACACAAGGGAGGCTCAACAAGGTTTATTTGATTATA
>CALZMC010000071.1 GCA_945788455.1 uncultured Clostridia bacterium | reverse complement strand
GGTACAAACTGTGAAGTCGACTCTGCAAGAGCATTCGAAAAGGCAGGCGCCGAGGCTTCAATCCTTGTTGTAAATAACCTATCATCTTCTGCTATCAACGAGACTATCGACAAAATGGTGGAGGAAATCGAAAGCTCACAAATCATTATGCTTCCGGGTGGCTTCAGCGGTGGTGACGAGCCTGAGGGTTCAGGTAAATTTATCGCAACAACATTTAGAAATCCAAAGGTTAAGGAGGCTGTTACAAGACTTCTTAACTGCCGTGACGGTCTAATGCTCGGTATCTGTAACGGCTTCCAGGCACTTATCAAGCTCGGTCTTGTTCCTTACGGCGAAATCAGAGATATAAAAGAGGACGACCCGACTTTGACATTTAACACTATCGGCAGACATATCAGCCAAATGGCATACACAAGAATTTCGAGTGTTAAATCTCCATGGTTTAGCAGTGTAAATGCAGGCGATGTATTCGCTGTACCTATCAGCCACGGCGAGGGAAGATTTGTTGCTAATGATGATGTTATGAAAAAGCTAATCGAAAACGGACAGGTTGCAACACAGTATGTAAATCTTGACGGTGTACCTGTTGACGATATGCCGTTTAATCCAAACGGCTCTGTATGTGCAGTTGAGGGTATTACCTCTCCTGACGGCAGAGTTTTAGGAAAAATGGGACACAGCGAGCGTAAGGGCGATGACCTATACGCAAATGTTCCGTTTGAAAAGGATATGAAAATCTTTGAAAGCGGTGTAAACTACTTTAAATAATAAAAAGGAGTAATAATAATGGATATTGTATGCTTAGACCTTGAGGGTGTATTAGTTCCCGAAATTTGGATTGCTTTTGCTGAGGAGACAAATATTCCTGAGCTAAAAAAGACTACAAGAGACGAGCCTGATTACGATAAGCTTATGAATTATCGTATCGGCATTTTAAAGGAGCACGGTCTTGGATTAAAGGAAATTCAGGAAACAATTTCTAAAATCGACCCAATGCCCGGTGCAAAGGAATTTTTAGACGAGCTTCGTTCAATTACACAGGTAATTATTGTCAGCGACACATTTTCGCAATTCGCAGGCCCGCTTATGAAAAAGCTCGGCTATCCGACAATATTCTGCAACACACTTGAGGTTGCCGAAAACGGCGAAATTACAGGCTTTAGAATGCGCTGTGAAAAGTCAAAGTTCACTACTGTTAGATCACTTCAGGCAATGGGCTTTAACACAATCGCAAGCGGCGACAGCCATAACGATTTGGGTATGATTGAGGCTTCAAAGGCAGGCTTCTTATTCCGCAGTACAGAGCAGATTAAGGCTGATTATCCACAATACAAGGCTTTTGAGGAATATGATGACCTGCTAAATGCTATTAAAGAGGTACTTGACTAAAGCAAAACAAAACTAATAACAAAGGAAGATAAAAATGAACATAAATTCACTTTGCGTTCAGGGAACATATAAGCCGAAAAACGGCGAGCCGAGAGTTGTTCCTATCGTTCAAAGCACAACTTTTAAATATGACAGCAGTGAGGAAATGGGCGACCTTTTTGACCTAAAGGCAAGCGGATATTTCTACACAAGACTGCAAAATCCGACAAACGACCATGTTGCAAGCAAGATTGCGGCACTTGAGGGCGGTGTTGCAGGTATGCTGACATCATCAGGTCAGGCTGCAAACTTTTATGCCGTATTCAATATTGCACAGGCAGGCGACCATATCGTATCGTCATCAGCTATCTACGGCGGTACATTCAATCTGTTCAATGTTACAATGAGAAAGCTCGGCATTGACTTTACATTCGTCAGCCCACACGCAAGCGAGGAGGAAATTCAAGCCGCATTCAAGCCAAACACAAAGGCTGTATTCGGCGAGACTATTTCTAATCCAAGCCTTGATATTCTTGATATTGAAAGATTTGCAAGGGTTGCTCACAAAAACGGTGTTCCTCTGATTATCGACAACACATTTGCAACACCGATAAACTGCCGTCCATTCGAATTCGGCTGTGACATTGTTACTCACTCAACAACAAAGTATATGGAGGGCCATGCTTCTACTATCGGTGGCGTTATCGTTGACAGCGGTAACTTTGACTGGACACAAAACGACAAGTTTCCGGGACTGACAACTCCTGATGAAAGCTATCACGGCATCACATACAGCGAGACCTTCGGCAAGGGTGCATATATCACAAAGGCTACTGTTCAGCTGATGAGAGATTTAGGCTCTATCCCTGCGCCACAAAACGCATTTTTGCTAAACCTCGGTCTTGAGACATTACACCTTCGTATGCCGAGACATTGTGAAAACGCACTAAAGGTTGCTAAATACCTAAAAAATCACGATAAGATTACTTGGGTTAAGTGTGCAATGCTCGAGGATGACGACCAGTATGACCTTGCAAAAAAATATATGCCAAACGGCACCTGCGGTGTTGTATCATTCGGCATTAAGGGAGGCAGAGAGGCTGCAACAACATTTATGGACAGCCTAAAGCTTGCCGCTATCGTTACACACGTTGCAGATGCTCGCACCTGCTGTCTGCACCCTGCGTCAACTACTCATCGCCAGCTAACTGACGAGCAGCTAAAGGAATGTGGCGTTAGCCCCGACCTTATTCGCTTTAGTGTCGGTATCGAGGACGCTGATGATATTATTGCCGACATTGAGCAGGCACTCGAAAAGATATGAGCAGTATGATGAAAGAGGAGCATACGCACGAGCAGGCTCACGAGCATAAGCACCCTCACACCCACTCCCACGAGCATACAAAGGATGTTTCAAACCGACTTGCGCGCGCAATCGGTCATCTCCAAAAGGTAAAGCAAATGGTTGAGGACGGCGAGGATTGCAGTGATGTTTTAGTTCAGCTTGCAGCAGTCAAGTCTGCGCTGAATAACACAGGCAAGGTTATCCTAAAGGACCACCTTGACCACTGTATCGTTCACGCCGTTGAGGAGGGCGACACAGAGATGCTTGACGAGCTGAACAATGCTATTGATAAATTTATGAAATAGAAAAAAATTTTCTTATTCTATTGATTTTGGACAAGCATTGCTTTATAATATATAAGTACAAACGGTTGTACAAAGGTACAGCCGTTTTCTTATATTTTTGAGGGGAAATTTAGGAATATGTTTAAAATCGGTTTTGACAATGACAAATATCTTCAAATGCAGTCAGAAAGAATTAAGGAGCGCATCGGCGAATTCGGTGGAAAGCTTTATCTTGAATTCGGCGGAAAGCTTTTTGACGATTATCACGCATCAAGAGTTCTTCCGGGATTTCAGCCCGACAGTAAGCTCCAAATGCTTTTACAGCTAAAGGACCAAGCCGAAATCGTTGTTGTAATCAGCGCTGATGATATTGAAAAAAATAAAATTCGCGGAGATTTAGGCATCACATACGATATTGACGTATTTAGGCTTATTGACGCATTCAGGAGCAGAGGCCTGATGGTTGGAAGCGTTGTTTTGACAAAGTATGTTTCTACTCCAAAGGTTCTTCAGTTTGAGCAAAAGCTTGCAGATGCAGGCATCAAGTCATACCGTCACTACCTAATTGACGGCTATCCGTCAAATATTTCAAAAATCGTCAGCGATGACGGTTACGGAAAAAACGACTATATCGAGACCTCACGCGAGCTTGTTGTTATTACGGCACCGGGTCCCGGTAGCGGAAAGATGGCTACCTGTCTTTCTCAGCTATATCACGAAAACAAGCGCGGAATAAAGGCAGGATATGCGAAATTTGAGACCTTCCCTATTTGGAATATCGCGCTTAATCATCCTGTAAACATTGCGTACGAGGCTGCAACTGCCGACCTAAACGATGTGAATATGATTGACCCTTGGCACCTCGAGGCTTACGGAAAAACTACCGTAAACTACAACAGAGATGTGGAAATCTTTCCTGTACTTAAGGCGACCTTTGACAAGATTTACGGCAGATGCCCGTACAAATCGCCTACCGATATGGGCGTAAATATGGCAGGTAACTGTATTTTTGATGACGAGGCTGTCAGCGATGCCGCAAGACAGGAGATTATAAGAAGATATTTTACTGCCTGCTGTGATGCCCTGCGTGGCGCAAACAAAAAGGACGAGATTTACAAGCTTGAGCTTTTGATGAACAACGCAGGTCTTACCGTTGACGCAAGAAAATGTACCTCTGTTGCAAACAAGAAGGCAGACGAAACTAACGCGCCTGCTGCTGCAATAGAGCTCAATGACGGTGCTATTATCACGGGAAAAACATCAGATTTACTCGGCTGTTCGTCTGCTATGCTTCTAAACGCACTAAAGCATCTTGCTAATATTGATGACGATACATTACTGCTGTTACCTGAGGTTATCAAGCCTATTCAAGAGCTAAAGGTTAACCATTTGGGCAGTAAAAATCCACGACTGCACACAGACGAAATTCTTATCGCGCTCGCTGTGTCAGCCGTTACTGACGAAAACGCAAGGCTTGCTCTCAAGCAGCTTGAAAAGCTTGACAAATGCGAAATGCACTCATCGGTTCTGCTCTCAAGAGTTGACGAAAGCACACTTAAAAAGCTTGGCATTCGCGTAACCTGTGACGCAAAGAAAATATAGTAAACAGTCGAATATAGATATAAATGATTAAAGCCCTCGGCGTTAAGCTGAGGGCTTTTCTTATGATATTCTAATTACATTATTTAATAACTCTTACTCTGATTACGCCGTCAATAGCCTTGATGTCATCAATAAGTGGCTGTGAGGTCTCGCTGTCAACATCAATGATAGAATAAGC
>CALZMC010000070.1 GCA_945788455.1 uncultured Clostridia bacterium | reverse complement strand
TTAAGGAAATGATTTTGCCTACAATTCTTGCAATTGTAACGCCGATTGTTACCGGTATTGTTCTTGGCTACAACGGTGTTATAGGTATGCTTGCAGGTGCAACGGCAACAGGCTTTTTGATGGCTATATTTATGGCTAATGCAGGTGGTGCCTGGGATAATGCAAAGAAGTATATCGAAAGCGGAAACTACGGCGGAAAGGGCAGTGACGCTCATAAGGCCGCAGTAATCGGTGACACGGTAGGTGATCCGTTTAAGGACACATCGGGCCCGTCAATCAATATTTTAATTAAGCTTCTATCGATGGTATCCATCGTATTTGCAGGCGTTGTTGTAAATTATCATATATTCTAAACGCAAACGCAAAGGGATATGTAGCAGTAAGTACTCATATATAGAACAGATAGTTTATGCTATCTGTTCTTTTTCTATTTGTTTGTGATTTGTTTATTGACCTAATGCTTTGCAATTTTTTGAAATTTTTTGCGATATATTTTTACATTTTCGGTACTTATATATGAGGATGCTATATTTCTTATGTACAGGAGATGGTTTTATGAAAAAAATAATCAGTATTTCTTTATCATTAATAATGACAGTATCGGTGCTTGCACCTTGTCATAGCGTAATTGCTCAAGAGGTGCAATTACAAAGCATTGTTTCAACCGGTAACAAGATTGCCGAGCTGTGTGCAGAATATGATGATTATAATACTGCCTGCGATGATGCCGAAATTAAGGATAGATTAATTGTTAAGGCAAGCGGTAACATTGATGAATACGGTGCTGTTGACAGTGTATATGGCTTTGGATATGCTTTTTTGCAGTATGCAGATGAAAAATCAGCCGAGATAGCTAAAGCACAGTACAAGAATTTAGGATATACTGTTGATTATGATTCAACAGTAACTGCGTATGAAACGAGCACCTATGAATCCAACACAAATTACGATTGGGCGTATGAGTCCGTAGACGCACTTGCAACGGCAGATTACTACAAATTAAAGGTTAAGCCAACCGTTGATGTTGCAATAATTGACAGCGGAATAAATTACAACCACGAATTATTCAAAAACAGGGTAGTAAGAACCAATACAAATTTCAGTCCGGATGTTATCAAAAATAACGAAATTGATAATGACGGGCACGGAACAATGGTTGCGGGAGTTGTAGCACAAAGTACCCCGAATAATGTAAAGATACACGCCTACAAGGTTATGGGAGCAAACGGAACGGGTACATCATCAGGCATTATTGCCGCTTGTGAATATATAAATCAGCTATCATCAAAGCCCGATGTTATCAATTTTTCAATATCTGTAAGTCCCAACGAAGCCTTAGAGGAGCAGATAAATAATTTGATAGATGCGGGTGTAACGGTTACGATTGCTTCGGGAAATGAAGGCTATGAAATTTGGAGAACTCCCGAAAGAATGGAAAACGCTATTGTTGTAGGGGCAACTGACAAGCAAGGTAATCCAAGTGAGTTTTCTAATTACGGAATTCAGGCGGACATTTGTGCCCCGGGTGAATGGGTATATACCTCAACTATGAACGGAAGATACAATATGGTTGACGGAACCTCCTTTTCCGCACCCATGGTTGCAGGTGCAGCCGCAATAGTTCTTATGGAGCATAAAAACTATACACCAAAGCAGGTGGAGGAGGAATTGATAGCTACTGCCACCCCGTTCAAAAAAGACGGAGCCGATTATTTGTACGGTGCGGGTATTGTTAATTTTTCAAACATAATCAGCGGTACAAGGTGCAAGGATGTTACTGCTAACCTGCAGGGCGGGGTGTACCGTGATGACATAAGCGTAGAGCTTAAATGTGCTAATACACTTGTTGATATTTATTACACAACAGACGGAACATTGCCTACCAAAACAAACGGTACAAAATACACCGAGCCTATTGCAATTACGGATACGGCAAGAATAATTGCGGTTGCCTTTGCAAAGGCAGGCACACCGTTTCAAAGCAGGTATACCACCCTTGATTATTACATTTTGAAAAATAACGAAAGCGATTTTGTAATTGACAATAACGGCAAGGTACTAAACTATCTCGGCAGTAACACCGATATTGTTATTCCCGACAGCATTAACGGCATTACACCGACAGAAATAAACAAAAAAATCTTTCTTTACAACAAGAATATCACAAGTGTTGTAATGCCTGACTCGATTACAAAAATAGGCAACTCTGCCTTCAGAGGAACTAACGTTGAATCTGTTGTTGCAAACGGTGTAACCGAGCTTGAAAATCTTTGCTTTGAGGGCACCAAGCTGAAAAAAGCCGATTTCCCCAATGCAATAAAGGAATACTATGCGTTTAACAACACCCCGATAACCTCGGTGAATATGCCAAAGCTCGAAAATATATACAGCGGATTTGAAAACTGCACCGATTTGACAAGCGTTTATATACCCGAAGTAATATACCTGAGCTACGAGCCTTTTAAGAACTGCGTTTCGTTAACACAGGATTTGGTATTGCCCAAGATAAAGGGAGTGTTTCGAAGGGCATTTGCCGATTCCTATTTCAAATCGATAGTCCTGCCCGATTGCGAGAAAGGTGTATATGAAAAATGCTTTGAAAACGCTAAGGCAGAGAAAATTGTTTTGGGCAAGGCAACAAAATGCGGAATCGACGCATTTTACAACTGCAAAAATCTAAAGGAATTTTATGCACCGATGTTAAGTGATTTTACAACAGATGATTTTGATTTTTGCGACAGCCTTGAATTTGTATTTGTGCCATCTGCAAAATCTATCAAAGTTAATCCCACTCACGACATAACCGTTTACTGCGCTAACCACTGCTTTTACGGCTACATAAACAATCCGTCAAAGTTTAGCTGTGTTATTATGGGACCGGAATATATGCCGTTTCTTGCAGATATTGATGAGTCGCAATACACTCACATAATAACCGATTATGAAGCAATCGGCATGGGCGGTCAAATTCGTACAAGCGACAACGGCTTGAGATTTGGGTTTGAATTTGACAACAGTAACATCAGCTTTGATTATGAAAGCTATGGGGCGGAAATTGAGTACGGATTTGTTTACAGGTATGATCCTTTGGAATTTACAGACGGAGATATTGAATACCAAAGAAATATGAACTTAAGAGCAGATCAAAACAACGTTTACGTAAAGAAAGCAAATAAGGTTGACATTGACGGTGACATTGCAAGATTTAACCTTGTTTTTACGGATATTCCGACAGAGCATCTTAACGATAAGGTGTCCGTCAGAGCATACGCCTGCGTTGACGGAATGTATTTCTATTCTCCTGTTGTTACAAGAAGCTACAGCGATGTTGCAAATGCCATATTAAATGATGAATCGGTAGAGCAGGATATAAAAGACCAAGTCGTACTTTCACTAAATTAGGAGGATTAATTATGAAAGAAAAATATACTAAACCGGAAATATCAATTGAAGAATTTAAGATAGTAGATATAATAACAACAAGCGCCGGTGGTGACAATGAGCCGGACACAGATATTCCATGGGGCTCATAATGAAAAAACAATTACTTATTATTTCAATTACGGTTATTATCGTTAGCATCTTTATTTCCTGTTCTGCAAACAGCAGTAGTGAAACTGTTTCAACTGCTTCTGTTAAAAACGAAAGCATAGAAGCTGTAACAGACAGCAAAGAAAATATTGTGACAACAGAAGCAATTACAAAACCCACCGCAAAAAAATTTGAGGAAACAACATCTGTAAATTATCCGGATACCGATGTTGAATTTACAACAACCGAAAGCACAACAATATCTGCTACTGATATAAGCACATCAACAACAAATACCGATACAACCAAGCCTAAAACTACTGCAAAAGCCATTGTTGATAAAGACGGTTGGATAAATAAATGGTATTATTAAGTTAATTATCACAGCTATTTTTAGCAATTCAAAATACAAAAAGCAAGAAAAGTATTTTGACAGACTCAGGGAAGAAGATGTAGTTATTGAATTTAGAAAATATAAATGATTTACTTTGCAGGAAATCTAATTTATAATTAAATAAAATGCAGGAAAGGAGAGAGATGCTTGAACAAAAAATATGCCGATGAACAGCTGGAGAAGGCTTATGATTTATACGCAAAGCCACTTGAACGGTTTTGCTTATCCCGATTGGGCGAAGCGTATGAAAGCGTAAACGATTGCGTGCAGGAAGCCTTTTACATATATTACAAGCGACTGCTTGATAATGAGCAATTTGAAAATTCAAGAGCATTTCTCTACCGAACCGTCAGCAACCTTGCATTAAAGGCAAGGGATGAATATTTCAAAAACGCTTCTCGAACAAAGAGCATTGACGATGAGTCGGTGGGTGAGATTCCCGTAACCATTGAGGATAGCATAACCGATTATACAGACTATGACAAATTAAAGGATTTGCTTATTTCAAGGCTAAGCGAAAGCGAGCAAAGGCTTTACCAAATGAAATATGTTGAGGATAAAAGCCTTGCGGAAATCTCAAAAATACTTGATATAAACGAAAAAGCCGTAGCAAATCGAACGCACAGGCTACGGCTGAAAATAAAACGGTTGATAGAACCGATACTTGAAGAAAATGAGATAGGAGGCAGTTAAGGTGAATATCACAGTTAATCAAAAATCAATCACTGCCGTATTTAATGACAATAAAGTAAATAACGAGCTTTTAATTACCTTTAACGCAATCATTGATGAGGAGCTTAAAAAGGAAAATCCTGATTTTGACATCATTGATGAATGTGCCGAGGCAATAAATGAAATCTATAACGAACAAA
>CALZMC010000069.1 GCA_945788455.1 uncultured Clostridia bacterium | reverse complement strand
TATTCAGTTTTTAGTGCCTCTATAACCTTTAAGGCTCTCTCTTTTTTTGTCATGTTTTATTTCCCTTAACCTTGTCCCAATAGGTTTTGAATGCCTGTTCATTCTTATTAGGACCGTATTCGTAATATTTCTTGTTTTTTATCTTATCGGGAAGATATTGCTGATATGTCCAATGATTTTCAAAGTCGTGAGGATAAAGATAAAACTGCCCCTTGCTCTCGACCTCATCGCCGTCAAAATGAGTGTTTTGGAGCTGACGGGGAACAGGACCGTAATTCCCTGCCCTGACATCTGCCATAGCCTTATCAATAGCCATCTCGCCCGAATTACTCTTCGGTGCAGTTGCAACAAGAATTACTGCATCTGCAAGAGGAATTCTCGCCTCGGGGAGTCCTACCATTTGGGCAATATCGACTGCAGACTTAACGATAGGAATAATCTGTGGATAAGCAAGTCCTACATCCTCGCACGCGCACACCATCAATCTTCTGCAAGCCGACGGCAAATCTCCTGCCTCAAGCAGTCTTGCAAGATAGTGGAGCGCTGCGTCAGGGTCAGAGCCTCGCATACTTTTTTGGTATGCAGAAATGATATCAAAATGCTCGTCTCCCTCACGGTCATATCTAACCGAGCTTTTTTGTGTCAGCTCGTCTGCAATCTCAAGTGTAATATTCTTTTTAGCGTTATCGGTAGGCGTTGCAAAAAAGCAATTTTCAACCGAATTCAATGCCTTTCTGACATCTCCTCCACAGCCGTTAGCTATACGCTTAATAACGCCGTTTTCTATGTTGAGTTCGATTTCATTTTCGCTCGACAGAATATTAAATCCTCGCTCAATAGCAGGGATAATATCATCATTTTCGATAGGCTTGAACTCAAATACGGTCGAACGCGAAAGAATAGCAGGATAGATATAAAAATAAGGATTTTCGGTTGTAGATGCGATTAAGGTAATTTTTCCGTTTTCTATGTATTCAAGAAGGCTTTGCTGTTGTCTTTTGTTAAAATACTGAATTTCGTCAAGATAGAGCAAAATGCCGTTTGGAGCAGTAAAGGTGTCAAGCTCGGCAACAATATCCTTAATGTCCTGAGTTGAGGCAGTTGTGCCGTTTAGACGTCTTAATGTACGGTTAGTCGCATTGGCAATAATAGATGCAACCGTAGTCTTGCCGACTCCACTCGGGCCGTAAAAAATGAGGTTTGGAATATCGCCGCTTGATATTAAGTTGTAAAGTGCCCTACCCTCTGCTAAAAGGTGCTTTTGTCCAACAACATCCTCAAGACAGGTAGGTCTGATTCTGTCTGCCAATGGCTTATTCATTATTTTTCTCCTCGTTTTGCATTTTGCTGAATATACAACCGCAAAAGCTTTGTCTATACAAATCATATTCGCGCGAAAGCTCTATCGAACGCTTGTAGCCCTCTCGCTTTTTAAAATCGGACGGTAGCCATAAAATTTCATACTCGTTTTGCAAATTATAGCCGATTTCGTTAATCTTCTGGGCATTTTTCAGCGGACTGATAGAAAGTGTTGTACAAAAATAGTCAAATCCGTTTTCCTTGCCCAAAGCTGCCGTTTTTCTAAGTCTTAAATCATAACACCTAAAGCAACGTTCGCCGCCCTCGCGACAGCTTTCATATCCCTTTGCAATATCAAAAAATTCACTGCTGTCATAAGCACAATCCATAAGGCGAACCTTGTGCTCGGTCGGCATCGAGCTGATAAGTCTTATCTGCTCTGCCTTGCGTTTTTCATACTCCTCCTTTGGAGAAATATTCGGGTTATAATAAAGCACCGTTATATCAAAATACTTTGACAAATACTCTATCGTATAGCTTGAGCACGGCGCACAACAGCTATGCAGTAAAAGAGAGGGCGTTTTGTCCTCTCTTTTATTCTTTTCAATGATTTTATCAAGTTCGTTTTGGTAATTTATTTTGTTCATTACTACTTTTTTCCCAAATAGTGTGTTGGATTTACCTGCTTTCCGTCAAGTCTGACTTCAAAGTGAAGATGCGGTCCTGTCGAATTTCCCGTGTTACCGCTAAGTGCGATAACCTGACCTCTCTTTACACTGTCTCCGGCAGAGACAAGAACCTTTGAATTGTGGGCATAAAGGGTAACAACGCTTCTGCCCTTCTTGTCAGTTCCGTGGTAAATCATAACATAATGGCCATAGCTGTAATTCAATCTTTTTACCGTCAAAACAATACCGCTTTGAGCGCTAACGACATTTGAACCGACAGGAGTGGGAAAATCTATTCCTCCGTGGAATTTTCCTGATGAATAATTAGGAAAGCCTGCCGAAATGCCATAGCGTCCCGGGATAGGATAAAGCATATTCAGTACAGCATCACTCTTATTATAGACATCACTCTTGTTGTAGGTAACAGATGTTGAGTCCTCTTTTTTGTCGTTGTTCTGCCTGTTAGCAGTTGTAACCTCATCGGGAGCTATAACTCCTGCAATAAGGTCCTGAACCTCTTTTTCTACTGCCTCAACGAGTGCCTTGTCCTCGTTTCTAAACTCGGTGTACTGCTGATTTTTTGCAGTAAGCTCGGCTAAAAGCTCATCGCTTTCTGCTCTGTCAGTTGCTAATGTAATCTTAGTCTTTGCAATAGTTTCGCTGTTTTGCTCAATCTTTTTTTGCTTTGATAAAAGCTCTGCGCACTGCTTGTCATATTGAGCCTTTGTAGCTTTATATTTGGATAGCTTTTCGTCAAGACCGTCTTTTTTTGTAACAATTTCCTTTGTCTTTTCGTTTACCTGTGTAAGAAGCTCGGTGTCGCTCTTTGACACAGATTTAATCATCTCGTATCTTGTCAAAAAGCTTGATATATCCTTGCAGGTCAAAAGTGTTGTAAGAACATTATATTCGCCGCTGATATACATTACGCGAAGCCTTATACAGTATGCCTCATAAATGCTTTGGAATTTGTCCTCGAGCTTTTTAAGCTCATCCTTTGTGTCATTTACCTCTTTTGAGAGCTTTTTAAGTGCCCTTTCATTAGCAACCATACCGGGAGTTATTGCATCAATCTCGCCCTGTATTTTCATATTCTCGCCCTCAAGCAGAGTTAACTGCTCGTTTATGTAGCCAATCTTTTGGTCGAGAGTATCTATATACTCCTCTGTCAGCTTTGAGGTTTTTTCGAGCTGGGCTAATTTCTTTTCGCTTTCCTCAATGTTTTTGATTAGCTCTTGCTTTTGCTGATTTAAAAGCTCCTCAGCCTTCTTTTTTTCCTCCTCAGTTTGAGGGGAAGTTGTCGTTTCATTATTGGGAGCAGTAGTTTCCTCCTTAGCTTGAGTTGTTGTTTCCTGTGTGTTAGTAGTTGCTTCCTCATCGGCATACGCCATAAACGGCATAATACCTGTCATAATAATCGTAAGCACCATAACAATGGACAATAGCTTTTTATTCAATTTTGTACCTCCTCCATTGTTAATGGTGTGATGTTTTAATTCAATAATCTTCAATATTAATGCTCAAGTCATAAGACTCATAAAATCTCATATAGTTATGAAAGATACGGTGTTGGGTCAACATGGTCCTTATATTCTCCTGTCGGAGTTCTAACCTCAAAGTGACAATGCGGTCCTGTTGAGTTACCTGTTGAGCCACTCAATGCAATCTTCTGACCTTTTTTTACCTTTTGACCTACCTCTACCAAGCGCTCGGAATTGTGAGCATAAACGGTAAAGACGTAATTACCGCTTGCATTCTTTTTTGTGTGGGCAATAACTATATATCTGCCGTAGCTGCAATATCCGCCTCCGTGATATCTGTTCGTACACGTACTGCGGTTGCAATAAACGTCCTTTGAGATAATAACCTCGCCGTCCTCTGCGGCAACAACCTTTGAGCCTGTATCACACGCAAAGTCAACCCCCGAATGACCCCTGTAATCATAGTAGCCACAGGTAATCTTCTTCTGTGACGGGACAGGATATGTCAGCGATAATTTGCTTTGGGCAGTTGTTGTTTTTTTCGTTGTAGTTGTAGTCGCAGGCTTTGTATTTGAGCCTGTACCGTTAGTTGAGCTGTGGCTTGTAGTTGTTGTAGTTGGCTTTTTGGTTGTGGTTGTAGTGGTAGTTGTCTTGTTCGCTGCTTCCATACGGTCCAAAAAGTCCTGTGCTGCCTGCTCAATTTCGGCATTAATCTTATTTAGCTCCTCTAAATCCTCATTTCTGTATTCACTGTAAATCTGTGTATCATTATGAAGCTTTAGCAGTAGCGCGTCTGCCTTGTCCTTTTCGCCTTCATAGGCTCTTTGCTTTTCGTTAAAGTCTGCCTGCTGAAGCTCAAGAGTCTTTATTGTGTCCTGAAGATTTTCCTGAGTTGAAATCAATGACGCCTGAGTTGCAGAAAGACTGCCCTTCTTATCCTCAAGAGTGGCCTGTGTTTTCATAAGCTCCTCGCCCTCATTTTGCAGTCCCTCAAGAAGCTCCCTGTCGCTCTTTGCAACCTGCCTAATCATCTCTAAGCGAGTGAACAGAGTTGACATATCCTCGCTCGTCAAGATTATGGAAAGCGTACTCATATCGCCGCTGATATAGAGTGCTTTTGCTCTTTGAGAATACTGAGCATAAGAGTCGTTAAATTCCTTTTGCAGCTCGTCTGACTTAACCTTTAAATCTTTTATATCCTTTTGTAGCTCATTAATCTCCTGCTCATTACTAATATATTTCGCCTTTAAATCCTCAATTCGCTTTTTTGAGGATTCAATAGTATATTTTGCAAGCTGAAGCTCTCTTTGGAGATAGCCGATGCGCTCATCAAGAGTATTGATATATTCCTCTGTTTCGGTTGACTGCTCGTTTAGGGCTGACAGCTTTTCGTTAACTTCTTTTAGCTTTTGCTCAAGGTATGCC
>CALZMC010000068.1 GCA_945788455.1 uncultured Clostridia bacterium | reverse complement strand
GCTGTACATCTCTCGAGGAGGTTTATGTTGGCTCGGGACATACAGCTATGGATACTAAGGCTTTCTATAATTGTGGCAATTTAAAGGGCGTAGTATGGTCGAGTGGCACTGTTAACAGTGTAGGCACAGATGCTTTGTATAATGTTCCAAGTAGCTGTAAATTTTATTCAAACAATAATGCTCTGTCCTCTTGGGCATCAAGTAACTCAAAGTCATCAGGTAGCCTGAGTGGTATTGCATCGACAGACCGCTTGTTGACATATAGCTATGATACGTCAACCTTTGCGCTTAAACTAAGCGGCAGCGGCGATATGGCACCTTATGACAATAGTATTGCCGAGTGGAGAAATTTTCATTATCTAATCACATCCTTGACTTGTACCCAAACAGAAAGCTATTCACTTGGCTCAAGAGATTTTCAGGGCTGTGAAAGCTTGAAATCAATTGATTTTGGCTCGAATTTAAGAGTTCTCGGTTGGGAGTCATTTGCGCAGTGTACTGCGCTTACAAGTGTAAATATTCCTAATTCCGTTGTTGATATTTGGAGCGCCGCCTTCCAAGGCTGTACTTCTATTGATACTGTTGTATTTAATGACGGGGGAGATAAGCCTTTGCATATTTATCCGTATGCCTTTGAAGGCCTAACATCTTCTACATATTGGTTAGATATTCCGTCAAATACGGCTTATATTGACGACCACGCTTTTTATAATACAAATTTTAACTATGTAAAAATATTAACCCCTCAGGTTACTGTCGGAGAGGATGCGTTCGGCTGTACCGGATATGCAAGATTTTTTGGCTTACATGATAGCGGATTTTATGATTTTGTTAAGGCCGGCAGAGATAAGTCATATAACTGGTTTTATTTCTGTCTAAACGATAATCATTCTTACGTTACCGACACTATTGCTCCAAGCTGCTTGGAGGAAGGCTATGACCTGTACCATTGTCCGTACTGCGATGCCGATTCTTCCAAGAGTAATTTCACAAATCCGACAGGTCATAAGTACAGTCAATGCGCAACAAAAATACCTACTGACGGAATATATGTGTATTCCTGTTCAGCTTGCGGAGAAACATCGCTTAGCATAAATTCGTATGAGCTGTTGATTAACTTTGAAGATGCTATCAGCCACGAAAACGACAATCCTGCGTTTTATCAGTCAAATTACTTCGGTCAGTATGATGTTGATGTTAACGGATATATTAACGCAAGAGACTTTATGCTTATCGGCAAGGCAACAAAGAACGTCAGCCTTGACGGTATGGAAACTACTATTGATACTGCGACAACCTACCAGACGATTGAGGGCTTTGGTGCATCTGCTGCTTGGTGGGCACAGGCAGTCGGTACTTGGAGCGACAGCCAAATTGACAGAGTAACCGAGCTTCTGTACGGAGAAACAGGCGCAGGACTCGATAATTACAGATATAATCTCGGCGGTGGCTCGCAGGACGATACAAAAATCGGCGACTGGACAAGACGCGCAGAAGATTTTCTTTCGTCATCAAGTGATATAAACAATGCGTCAACTTATGATTGGAATGCTGATTCGGCTGCAAGAAAGGTTTTAGCATCAGCAAGATTAGCAAATCCAAATCTAAAGGTAACATTGTTCTCAAACTCTCCTCCCGTATCTATTACCGATAACGGAAAAGCATATTGCAGTAACGGTGCGACAAAAAATCTGAGCGAAAGCAATTATAAGTCTTTTGCAAATTATGTTGCAAATTGCGCCGAGCATTTTATTGATGAGGGCTACAATGTTGTTGAGGTATCTCCGATAAATGAGCCTGAATGGGCATGGGCTTGTGATGTTTCGGGTAATGCTTCTCAAGAGGGATGTCATTATACTGCTGACGATGCAAGAAATTTCTATAACAACTATATGGTACCTACTCTACAGTCAAGAGAAAAGCTTAACGGTAATGTTGAGCTGGCAGTATGGGAGTGTGCACAGCTAAATCACACCGACTCAAAAAACTATAAGCTGTTTTTACCTTCTATGTTCCATTCGGGCAAGGGCGGTACAATTATTAAGGTTGATTATGGCTCTAATAATACAAAGATCAGAGGTTATGTTAACACTCTTGACACCCACTCATATTGGGCAAGCACTGCAGACAGAGAAAAGGTTGCAAGTGATATAAGCGACCCTAATTACAGCGCAATCCAAAAGGTTAAGTGCTCCGAATATTGCCAAATGACGAATGACACAAATTCAAATGTATTAGGCCATATTCAAGCAGAGGGCGGAAGCACTAACGGAATGTCTATTGCTTACGGTCTTGCGCTTGCCGATATTATGTATCAGGATTTAACAATTTTAAATGCATCCTCTTGGGATTGGTGGACTGCCTGTGCTCCGGGTGTATATCCTGACGGACTTATCTATGTTGATTATAACAATCCCGATAATATTAGAACCTCAAAAAGACTTTGGGTTATGGGCAACTATGCAAGGTTTATCAAAGACGGTGCAAAAAGAGTTAAGGTAACAGGCGGTAGTAATTTAGGTAAAAATATTACAACAAAAGCCGAAAATATTTATTCTTGGACAATTGATAAAAGCAGCGGTACAGACAAGAATAACTATTTTGAGCAAACTGCATACCTAAACCCTGACGGCTCTGTTGTTGTGGTTTATATCAATAATTCAAATACAACTCAATATACAACTTTTGACGCAGGTGCGTATAATACATTCGAGACTTATGTTACCGACAATTTCCGTGATTTAGAGCAGTATCAATCAGGCAATGTAACTAACTCAGTAGTAATAATTCCCGAAATGAGTGTCACAACAGTTGTTTTGAAATAATTTTAAATCCCCATTGTTCAATGGGGATTTTTCTTGTCTCGGTATATTATTTTGTAGAGCTTGTCGCTTATTCAAAACTAAATATATTACAATATTGTAATAGTATTTTGTTAAAATCTGTGATACTATTATCTTAACAGATATTTAAGAGGTGTCTTATGAATATATTTTTACTTGAGGATGACGATGCTATCGGTATGGGACTGTCTTACTCGCTTATGAATGAGGGCTATACCGTTTCACTTTCAAAAACAGTCAGTGATGCGCTCGACACAATTAATAGCGAAAAATTTAATCTGTATATTCTTGACCTGACCTTGCCTGACGGCAGTGGCTATGATGTCTGCAAAAGGATTAAGGAGCTTGGCGATTTGCCTGTGATTTTCTTAACAGCTTATGACGATGAGGTAAATGTTGTTATGGGCTTTGAGCTTGGTGCTGACGATTATATTACAAAGCCGTTTAGGGTCAAGGAGCTTTTAGTTAGAATTAAGAGTGTTCTTCGCCGTTATAATAAAGAAACAGTTGACGGAGTTTTTAAGGTTAAAAATATCACTATTAACACGAATGAAGCTAAGATTTACAAGAACGGTGTCGAGATTGTTTTGACTGCTATGGAATATAAGCTTTTGCTAATTCTTTTGAACAATCGAGGCAAGGTCTTGTCGCGTACTCAGCTTTTAGAAAACATTTGGGATGTAGCAGGCGACTTTGTTGAGGATAACACATTGACTGTTTACATAAAGCGCCTTCGTGACAAAATTGAGGAGGAGCCAAATAAGCCTGAATTCATAAAAACAGTTCGAGGTCTTGGCTATGTTATAGATAATGATTAATAAAGAAATAAAGCAAACCTTAATAATAGGTGTTATCTTAACCCTGATTTCATCGCTGATTTGCTTAAAGCTGAATTTATATTGCTCAATAATTTGTGCTGTGCTCGGAGCAGTACTTACTGCCTTGTTTTTGTATTATAATAAGAAAAGATATGATACTCTTAATAGGCTTAATGATTATCTAAATCAGGTCTGTGCAGGCAATTATTCGCTCAATGTCAGCGAAAACGCAGAGGGCGAAATCTCAATTTTGAAAAATAATCTATATAAGGTTATTACAATTTTGAAAAGCCAAAAGGAACAGCTTGAGACTGATAAGGAGTATCTTGCAGATTCCTTGGCAGACATCTCGCATCAGCTGAAAACACCGCTCACATCAATGCTCGTTATGACAGATTTGCTAAAAGAGGAAAAGGACGAAAAACGCAAAACAGAATTTCTTTCTGTAATTGAGTCACAGCTTGATAAAATGAAATGGCTAATTACATCTCTCTTAAAAATCTCAAAAATTGATGCAGGTGCGACAGAGCTGAAAAGTGAAGATGTATCAGTAAAACAATTGATTGATGAGAGTATAAAGCCGTTCATTTTAACATTAGAACTAAAAGAAATCTCATTTGTTAACAATGCAGATGATTTTTGCTACAAGGGCGATATGAGCTGGAGTGTTGAAGCAGTCCAAAATATTATTAAGAATTGTATTGAGCATACAGACAAAAACGGCATACTCACTATTTCAACCCAAAGGACTAATACATACAACTCTCTTATTATCAGCGACAACGGTTGCGGTATAGAAAAAGAGGATTTGCCTCATATCTTTGAACGCTTTTATCACGGCAAAAATTCTTCTGCAGAAAGCGTTGGCATCGGTCTTGCTCTTGCAAAAACAGTATTTGAGCGCCAGCGTGCTTCAATTCAAGCGACAAGTGAAATAGGCGAGGGTACTTCATTTGAAATTCGCTTTTACAGGTCGATAGTTTAGAGGCTTGAAAATAATAAAAAACAAAAATGCACTTGTGACAAATAAGTCATAAGTGCATTTTTGTATATATTACTCGTTTTCGCTGAGCTTTTGTCCCATTAGAACGCCCATAACACTCGCCATCATAAGACCTCTCGTCCAACCTGAGCTGTCGCCCAAGCAGTGAAGTCCCTTAATGTTAGTGTCAAGATTGCTGTCCATTCTAACCTTGTTGCTGTAAAATTTCAGCTCAGGGCTGTAAAGCAATGTCTCTGTTGATGCAAAGCCGGGAACAA